>CAZQLI010000235.1:0-3270 GCA_964594145.1 uncultured Sphingomonas sp.
CCCGGTCGAGAACGCCTCGCTCATGCCCTGGCTCGCTGCGACCGCGCTGCTCCACAGCGTCAACGTGCTTGCCGCCCGCGGCGGGCTTCGCGCCTGGACGATGATGCTTGCGCTCGTCGCCTTCTCCATGTCGATGGTCGGCACTTTCCTCGTCCGCTCCGGCATCCTGACCTCGGTCCATGCCTTCGCAGTCGACCCGACCCGGGGGAGCTTCATCCTCGCCCTCCTCGCCATCTATATCGGCGGCGCGCTCACCCTGTTCGCGCTTCGCATTGCCCATGTGAAGGAGGGCGCACCGTTCGAGCTCGTGAGCCGGGAGGGCGGCCTCGTTGCCAACAACCTCCTCCTGTCGGTCATCCTCGGGATCGTCTTCGTCGGGACGCTCTACCCTCTGGTTGCCGAGGCACTGTCCGGCGAGAAGCTCTCGGTCGGGCCGCCCTATTTCAACAGCGTCGCGAGCCCGCTAGCCCTCGTCCTTGCAGCGCTGATGATCATCGCGCCCCAGCTTCGATGGAGGCGGGATGCGGCCCCGATTCTCCCGAGGCTCGCGCCTGGAATCCTGACGGCAGTGGCCGTGCTCGGCGGGAGCTTGATCCTCGCGCCGGGAATATCGCTGCTCCCGAGGCTCGGGCTTGCAATCGGCCTTGGCCTCGTCCCGGCCAGCATCCAGCCGCTGTTCGGCCGATCGCTCAGGCGAACCCCGCTCGCCGTCTGGGGGATGGCGCTTGCCCACCTCGGCGTGGCGGTGTCAATAATCGGCATGGCTTCTGACAGCGCGTTCACGCGCGAGCGCCTGGCCGCGGTCCGCCCCGGCGAAACCGTCGATGTCGGCCCCTGGCTGGTCGAGTTCAGGAACGTCATGCCAATCGCCGGTCCGAACTGGACGGCGATCGAGGGCGAGCTTCGAGCCTCGCGGGGATCGGGCGTTACCGTGCTGAAGCCGCAGAGCCGCTTCTTCGCGTCACCGCCGACCACCACCAACGAGGCTGCGATCGATACCAGCTGGAACGGCCAGCTCTACGCGGTGCTTGGCGAGCCTGACGGGGAGGGGCGCTGGCAGCTTCGCCTCTGGTGGAAGCCCTTTGTCACCTTCATTTGGCTGGGAGGCTTTCTCATTGCCATTGGCGGAGCGCTCGCGCTCGTTGGCCGGATGGCGAGGGAAAGACGGCAGCGCATCCGGGGCGAGGAGGCGTTCGGATGAGCCGGCTGCTCCGCTTCCTCCCGCTGATCATCCTCTTGCTGTTCGTCAGCGCCGTTGCCTGGCGATTGATCCGCCCTTCCGACGAGCTGGTCCGTTCGCAAATGGTCGGAAAACCCGTTCCCGCCTTCGCGCTTGAACCGGTGCTTCCCGCCAAGCCCGGTCTCTCGTCCGCCGACCTCGCCAAGGGTGGGCCGAGGATGATCAATGTCTTTGCGAGCTGGTGCGTCCCGTGCATTGCCGAGGCGCCGATGCTGCTCGAGCTGAAGCGCCGGGGCGTCGTTATCGACGCGGTCGCGGTCCGGGACAGGCCGGAAGCCGTGAAGGCTTTCCTCGACCGCCACGGCGACCCGTTCGAGCGCATCGGTTCCGACCCGGAAAGCCGGGTCCAGCTGTCGCTCGGGGCCTCGGGCGTGCCTGAGACCTTCATCGTCGATGGAAGCGGCATCATCAGGTTCCAGCACATGGGCCCGATCGACGCAGCCGACATTCCCGTAATCCTTCGCGAATGGGAGGCTGCCCGGTGAGACTCCTCCTCTTCGCAATTGCCATCGTGCTTGCAAGCCCGGCCCTTGCCGACAGCGATCTTCCCGCGGCGCGCTGGGCCAATGAGCAGCTCCCCGATGCCCGGCAGGAAGCCGAGGCAAAGGCGCTGATGGAGGAGCTGCGCTGCCTCGTCTGCCAGGGCCAGTCGATCGCCGACAGCGACGCCGAGCTGGCCGGCGACATGCGGGCGCTGGTCCGCCAGCGGATCGCCGCGGGCGAGAGCCCCGAGCAAGTCCGCTCCTGGCTGGTCCAGCGTTATGGCAGCTGGGTAAGCTACCGTCCGCCGGTCGAGCCGGTGACCTGGCCGCTTTGGGCAACCCCCCTGGTGCTGCTCCTTGCCGGGGCCTGGCTGCTGCGGCACCGGCTGGTGAGGAAGAGGCGCTGATGGCCTATCTCGTCCTCCTCGTCCTCGGTGCTGGGGTGATCGGCCTGCTCTGGTTGCTGAAGCTTCGCGGCTCGATGCTTTCGCTGGCTGCTGCTGCCATTGCCTTTGGCGCTGCCGGTTATGCCCTCCAGGGACGGCCCGGGCTTCCCGGCCAGCCCCGCGCGACCAGCAGGCAGGCTGCCCCGCTGCCGCTCACCGGGGCAAGGCAGGCGATGATGGGCCAGTTCGACTATGCCGATACCTGGCTCAACATGGCGGACGCGCTCGCCTCGCGCGGCAACACCGAGGACGCAGCAAGGCTTCTCGCGGTCCAGGCCGCGCGACACCCGCGTGACTATAAGCTTTGGGTCGGCCTGGGGAACGCGCTGACCGACCATGCGAGGACCATCACGCCGGCAGGCCGGCTCGCGTTCGAGCGGGCCGCGGAGCTTGCGCCAGGCTATCCTGCGCCAAGGTTTTTCCTCGGGCTCGCCGAGGCCCGCTCGGGCAACCCGGAGGAGGCAGTCAGGCTGTGGCGCGAAGTGCTTGCCGATGCTCCTCCCAAGGCAAGCTGGCGCCCGCTGGTCGAGGAAGGGCTGATGCTGATGACTGGGGGAGCGGCACCGCCGCCCCCCGCGCGAGATCAGGAAGGCTCGTAGGGAAGTTCGAGCGCCTCGGCCACTGCCTGGTGGCGGATCTTGCCGTCCGACACGTTGAGGCCGTTGGCAAGGAGCGGGTCCCGCCGCATCGCTTCTGCAGCGCCGAGGTTGGCCAGCCGGACCGCGAAGGGAAGGGTCGCGTTGTTGAGCGCGAAGGTCGAGGTGCGCGCGACTGCGCCCGGCATGTTCGCGACGCAGTAATGGATGACGCCGTCGACCTCGAACACCGGATCCTCGTGGGTCGTCGGGCGGGACGTCTCGAAGCAGCCGCCCTGGTCGATGGCGATGTCGACGAGGACCGAGCCACGCTTCATCGTTTTCAGCATGTCGCGGGTCACGAGCTTCGGCGCGGCGGCGCCGGGGACTAGCACCGCCCCAATCACCAGCTCGGCTTCCTTGACGGCCTGGGCGATCGCCGCCTTGGAGGCAAAGGCCGTCTTGATCTGGCTCGAGAAGAACATGTCGAGCTCGGCGAGGCGGTCATTGTTGATGTCGTAGATGGT
>CAZQLI010000236.1:0-3245 GCA_964594145.1 uncultured Sphingomonas sp.
CATCTGGCCAATGCCATGCTCGGCCGAGATGGATCCTCCGGCCGCGGTCACCAGGTCATCGACGAGGCGAGTGACCGCTGGTCCCTCTCGTTCCACCCAGTCCGGCGATCCACGCTCGCCGGCCCTCACGTGAAAATGGATATTGCCGTCGCCGAGATGGCCGAAGCCCGACGCGCGGGTTCCCGGGAAGGCCCGCTCGACCTCGGCCGAGGCCTTCGCAAGGAAGGCGGGCATGTCATCGACCGGGACCGATATGTCGTGCTGAGTAGCCGGGCCATGGCGGGCGCGCTCGGCTTCGGACAGGCTATCGCGAATCCGCCAGAAGGCCTCGGCCTGTGCTTCGCTCGCAGAGATGACCGCATCGGCGATTAGCCCTCGCTCGATCATCGGCGCTAGGAGGCGTCCCAGAAGGTCCGCCGGCTGTTCGGAGTCGGCCCGGTCGGCGGTCGCCTCTATCAATGCATGCCAGGGATGATCGGTTGAAAGCGGAGCTCTCGTCTGCGGGACATGGGCAAGCACGGCCTCCAGGGATTCATTGGGGAGTATCTCGAACCCCTCGACCCGGTCGGTCGAATTTTCGAGGGACCGGAGTATCTCGAGCGCTGCAGCAGGGCTTTCAATACCAACCCAGGCGACGCTTCTTGAATAGATGGCAGGGAAAAGTTTCAGGCGCGCGGCCGTGACGATGCCGAGCGTCCCTTCGGCGCCAATGAGAAGCTGGTCGAGGCTGTAGCCACGATTGTCCTTCTTCAAACCCGAAAGGCCATTGTGGACGGTGCCATCGGGAAGCACGGCCTCGATGCCATCGACCAGACCCCGCATCGTTCCGAACCTGAGCACCTGGGTTCCGCCGGCGTTGGTGGAGACAAGGCCGCCGACGGTCGCGCTCCCCTTTGCGCCCAGCGTAAGCGGGAAACGCAGTCCCTCTTCACCAACCCTCTCGTGAAGCGACTGGAGGATGACGCCGGCTTCCGCGATGGCGCGTCTTGCACCTGCGTCAACCGAACGGACCCTGTTCATTCGCCTGAGCGAGAAGATCAGCGCCGAGCCGTCGGCCGGCGGCGTTGCACCGCCTACCATGGAGGTGTTTCCGCCCTGGGGGACAAGCGCGACGCAATGCTCAGCCGCCATCGCGACCATCGCGGCAACCTCGCCGGTTGAGTCGGGCTGAAGAATTGCGGCTGACGTTCCATGCCAGCGTCCGCGCCAGTCGGTCAGCCAGGGCTCGATGTCCGAGCTCTCCGTCAGCACCGACTTCGGCCCGAACCGGTCGAGCGCCGCCTTGATGAAGTCGGCCTGGCTCATGGCGCATACCCGGCGGCCGACGCCCAGCTGCGCTGGAACCCTCCCCCACGGGACGGGGAAAGAAGCAGCGCGGGAGCGGCACGTTCCATCGGCCCAGCCTTTGCAAAGCGCTGCGCATGAGGCAAGGTCACGGGACCATGGCCCATCCACCGATCACGATCGTCGTTGCCCGCGCAATCAACGGTGTCATCGGCAAGGACAACAGGCTTCCCTGGCATATCCCGGGAGACTTGAAGCGCTTCAAGGAGCTGACCATGGGCTCGGCCATGATCATGGGACGCAAGACGTTCGAGAGCCTTCCCGGCATATTGCCGGGGCGGCGGCATATTGTCCTGACGCGTGATCCCGAGTGGCGCGCCGAAGGGGTCGAGATCGCCCATGACGTCGAAGGCGCAATCGAGGCTGCCGGCGACACTCCGATCTCCGTAATCGGGGGCGCCGCCATTTTCGAGCTGTTCGAGCCGATCGCCGAGAAGATTGAGCTCACCGAGGTCATCGCCGAGATCGACGGCGACGTCTCGATGGCCGACCTTCGCTCGTCCGAGCGGTGGCGCGAAATCGCCTATGAAGACCATATGGCCAAGGGCGACACGCCGGCCTGGCGAACGGTAACGCTGGTCCGCGCCTAGCGCCTCGGCGCTCCGCCTGCTGCATAAACACGGAAGCGCTTCAGCTGGTCGGCGAGGACCTGGTCGACAAGCGGTGCCATTTTCGCGGCTCCGCCCTTCGCAAAGCCCGAGACCTTATAGTTCATGGTGACCTTGGAGCCTCCGGCGATCCGCTCGACCTTGATGTCCATGACCCCGCTCGTCGCCTCGTAGAGCAATGGCCCGAGGCTGCCGGTCATGACGATCCTCTCGCCGGGCTGGAGGTAGGTCACCCGCATATGCTCTATTCCCCCGCCTCCTTCGAGCGGTTCGCAGAAACAGCCTCCGGGACGAAGGGCGAGGTTCATGCGCTTGGCATCGCCGGAATAGGTGTGCTCGCTGTTCCACCACTGGCCGACCTTGCCGAAGGCCTCATAGGCGTCCGCCTGGGGAACGACGAGATTGACGCTGTTCTGGATCTCGAAGCCATGCTCGTCGGCGGACACCACGGCGGCGCTTACCGGCGCGGACAGGAGCATGAGTGGAAATAGTGTTAGCAAGCGCATGGGCGTCCTCCCTCGAAGGCCGGTTGTACGCGCTTTTTCCTAGCCGTCGAGGATGGCGTCGATCGAGGCTGCCACCTCTTCGACGCTGGCCATTCCATCGACCCGCCGGACAAGGCCCTTCTCCTCATAATAGGGAAGGATCGGCGCAGTCTTGGCATGATACTCGGCAAGGCGGGTCCGGACGGTCTGCTCGTTATCGTCGGGCCGGCGCTTGAACTCGTGCCCGCCGCAGATGTCGCAGGTCCCTTCGACCTTGGGCATGTGGAAGCGGTCATGATA
This sequence comes from uncultured Sphingomonas sp., assembly GCA_964594145.1. GTDB lineage: Bacteria > Pseudomonadota > Alphaproteobacteria > Sphingomonadales > Sphingomonadaceae > Sphingomicrobium. Next base: position 2,738 of record CAZQLI010000236.1, read on the forward strand.
GCCGGCGCCGCAGGTCGCGCAGGTGAAGCGCCCGGTGATGCGCTCGACGAGCATTTCCTCGTCGACGACCAGCTCGATCACGTAAGCAAGGCTTCGGCCACGCTCGCCGAGGAGGATCTCGAGAGCCTCGGCCTGGTGCCTCGTCCTCGGATAACCATCGAAAATGGCGCCCTGGTCGCGGGCTTTGTCGAGATGCTCGCCAATCAGCGCCGAGACGATCGCATCGCTCACCAGTTCACCCCGGTCCATCACCTCGCGGACGCGAAGGCCCACCGGCGTTCCCGCTTCCCGGGCCGCTCGCAGCATGTCGCCAGTCGACAGCTGGATCATTCCGCGGGTCTGCTCGAGCCGCTTCGCCTGGGTTCCCTTGCCCGCACCCGGAGGGCCCAGCAGGATGATGTCCACGGTCGAATACTCCCCTGGGGCGGTTCGCCGGCCCTTAGCGGCGGCGACCGCCCTTCAGCTTCGCCTTCTTGATCAAATCGCCATATTGATGCGCCAGCAGATG
>CAZQLI010000237.1:0-3239 GCA_964594145.1 uncultured Sphingomonas sp.
GCTCCATGCCTGGCTGCCCCTGGGTCACTCCGTCGCACATCGCCGGGGTGCCACCCGCCACCTGGGCGGTCGCGCCGACCTCGCGTGCATGGATCTTCATCTGCTCCGGGAAGCGGCCATAGGGCTGATGCGCCGAGAGCATGTCGTTATAGGCGGTGACGATCGCAAGGTTCGGACCGCTGATTGACCGGATCGCTTCCTTGTCCTCGCCGGATGCAGCAAAACCGTGGGCAAAATTGCCGCAGCTGAGCCTCGGGCGGCTGATGCCCCGCTCAGCCTGGTCGGCGATCAGCTGGAGGTAGCGTGCACGGCCCGGTTTCGATCGTTCGATGATACGGTCGGTGACCGAGCTTATCCTCGGGTCGAGCTTAGCCATGGCTATCCTCATTCATGCCAATGTACCCCGTCCCGCTCGGTCAGGGCGATTGCAGCCGAGGGACCCCAGCTCCCGGCTCCATATTTCTTGGGCGTCATGCCGGCTTCAGACCATGCCGCCCGCACCTGGTCGATCCACTGCCACTGGGCCTCGACCTCGTCGCGCCTGACGAACAGCGTCGGGTCGCCGTCGATCAGGTCGAGCAGAAGCCGCTCATAGGCAATCCGGCGGCGATGGTCAGCAAATGCATCGGCCAGCCCGACGTCGAGCGGTACTTCCCTCAGCCTGATGCCCTCGCGGTCGAGGCCGGGCGTCTTGGCCATCACCAGGAGCCGGATATTCTCCTCCGGCTGGATGGAAATAACCAGCTTGTTGGCCTGGGTGCGTGCGCCGCGACTGGCGAAGATTGAGTGGGGAACGCATTTGAACTGGATGAAGATCTCGGTCCTGCGCGCGCCCATCCGCTTGCCGGTGCGAAGATAAAAGGGAACGCCCGCCCAGCGCCAGTTCTCGACATGCGCCTTCAGTGCAATGAACGTCTCGGTCCCTGATTCCTTGCCGAGCTCTTCGGCGTAGGCCTTGACCGGCTGCCCGTTGACCGCGCCGTTGCCATATTGGCCGGTGACCACGTGGTTCGCGACATCCTCCGCGCCGAGGCGCCGGAGCGAGCGGAGCACCTTCACCTTCTCGTCGCGCACCGCCGTTGCGTCGAAATCGGCCGGGGGCTCCATCGCCACCAGCGCGAGCAGCTGCAGCATGTGGTTCTGGACCATGTCGCGAAGAGCCCCGGCGCCGTCATAATAGTCGGCCCTGCCTTCGAGGCCGACGGTCTCAGCGACCGTGATCTGGACATGATCGATATGGCTCGAGTTCCACAGGGGCTCGAACGTCGAATTGGCAAAGCGCAGCGCCAGGAGGTTCTGGACAGTTTCCTTGCCGAGATAATGGTCGATCCGGAACGTGCGGTCCTCGGGAAATGCCGTTGCCACCGCGTCGTTGATCTCGCGGCTCGAGGCCAGGTCCTTTCCGAGCGGCTTTTCGAGGGCAAGCTGGACCCGAGGACCGCAAAGGCCGACCGACTCGAGCCCGTCGATGGTCGGCTTGAACAGCGAAGGCGCCGTCGAGAGGAAGATGGCGAGCCCGGCATCGGGATCGACTTTCTCGGCCAGCTTCTTGAACCCCTCGGCCCTGGTGGCATCGAGCGAGACGTAGGAAAGGCGCCTCGAGAACTGCAGCGCTGCCCGCGGATCGTAGAAATTCGCAGGCAGATGGTCCTTCAGCGCCTCGACCGCGCTTGCCCTGTACTGCTCGTCGTCCAGGTCGCTTCGGGCGGTGCAGATTATCCGGAATTCCTCCGACAGGAGCCCGTCGACGTGAAGGCCGTAAAGCGAGGGCAGCAGCATCCGGCGGGCAAGATCGCCCGTGGCGCCGAACAGCAGCAGCGTCGAAACCTTGTCGGGAATCATTCTTTCTCCTCGCCAGCCGGCGGCGGCGGCCGGTCGCGACTATGGGGTCCCGTGTCGGTCGCCGCAACCTAGCGCGGGGTAAGTCGTATCGCGAACCCGCCGCCCGCCGCCATCCGAAGGCTGATGCTGTCAGCCGACCCGACGACGCGCCTTTCGACCGCCATGTCCTTGCCCTTCGCGCCCATCTCCGCGGTTGGCCCGTCACGATAGATGGTGGCCATATAGCGCCTGCCCCGCGGAAGGAAATCGAGCCGGACATCGACATCGCGGACCTGCTCGTCGGTAACACCGCCGACATACCAGTCGGGCGAGTTGCGATCCTTCCTGGCAACGACCACCTGGTCGCCTACCACGCCCGAGAGAACGCGGGTCTCGTCCCAGTCGACCGGGACCTGCTTGATGAACTCGAAGGCAACCGGGCTGGCCTCGTAATTTTCCTGGAGGTCAGGGGCCATTGCCACGGGCGAATAGATGACGACGTAAAGGGCGAGCTGCCTCGCCAGGGTCGACAATATGTCGGTATCGCCCCTTCCCTTCAGGCTGACGATGCCCGGCGTATAGTCCATCGGCCCCGACATCATCCGGGTGAAGAACAGCTCCGTGTCATAGCGTGGCGGGTTCTTGGGAACTCCCCAGGCATTATATTCCATGCCGCGCTGGCCCTCGCGGCTCACCCAGTTGGGATAGGTGCGCCGAAGCCCGCTGTCCTTGATCGGCTCGTGGGCGTTGATCATGATCTTGCGCTTGGCGGCCTCGGTCACGACCTTGAGGTGATGACGGGCCATGACCTGGCCCTCGTGCCATTCGAAGCGGATCTTGCCGTCGGGTCCCCTGGCCTGCACCCCGCCGGCGTCCGAGACATAGCCCGTCTTCACCGCGTCGATGCCGTGCGAGCGATAATAGTCGAAGGCCGCGCCCATCTGGTCTTCATAGTGAGCGATGTTCGCGCTCGTTTCATGATGGCCGATGAGGTACACGCCCTTCTTGCGCGCATAGGCGGCGACCCGCGGCAGGTCGAAGTCCGGATATGGCTGGGTGAAGCTGAAGTCCCAGCCATTGGCGAACCAGTCACCGTCCCAGCCGACGTTCCAGCCCTCGACCAGCATCCCCGGGATCTGGTTGCGGGCGGCAAAATCAATCAGCTTGATCGCGTTGGCGGTGGTCGCCCCGTGCTTGGGACCCGACGACCAGCTTTGCGTATCGAGGTGCATCCCCCACCAGATGCCGACATATTTGCGCGGCTTGACCCAGCTGACATCGCCGAGCTTGTTCGGCTCGTTGAGGTTCAAGATGAGGTTGCGCGCCTCGTAGAGCGACGGTGCGTCAGGAGCGATGGTGATCATCCTCCACGGCGTGGTGAAGGCGCCGCTCCGGCTTACCTTGGGGCCGCTCGACGA
>CAZQLI010000238.1:0-3232 GCA_964594145.1 uncultured Sphingomonas sp.
GCAGCGGCGAAGGCCGCGCCGCCACGCGCCCGGGACGCGATGGCGTCAGCCGCCGCCTTGTCCTGGACGACGGCCTGGCTGATCACGCGCTTCTCACTGCCGGCGTAGCGGGCACTGTTTTCCTTGTAATAGGCGGCTATCTCGGCATCCGTCGGCGCGACATCCGCGACCAGGTCGGGGCCGAGCCTCGCCATTCGGAGCACCCTTTGTTCGGGAACCGTGTAGCGCGCGCGATTCTGCGCATAGAAGGACTGGAGGTCGCCGTCGGAAGGGTTGAGACCGGCGCGGAACAGCTCGGTCGGGATCAACGCGAACTGGCCCTCGCGCTCCTCGAGGAGCATCGAGGCATAGGGCCGCGCAACACCAAGCGGAACACGCGCATCGACCACGGCCGGTGCAAGCACCAGCCGCTGGAACATCGCGGTGCTGAGTATCTGGCGCAGCTCGCCGTCGGTCATCTGCTGCTGCTGGAGGAAGGCGGCATAGGCCTGCTCGCTGAACCGGCCGTCAAGCCCGCGTGTCGCCGGCAGTTTCGCGATCTCGGCATCGACCAGCCGCTTCGACAGGATGAAGCCATGGTCGGTCGCAAAGGCGATGAGCGCCTTCTCCTCGATCAGCGAATTGAGGATCGGCTCGAACTGGTCGGCAATGGCCGCGTAGGTCGCGTCGGGATCCTGCTGCCGCGCCTGTTCCAGCGCGCGCCGCATGACATTGCTCATCTCGCGGTCGGTGACCTGCTGGTCCCCGATCGTTGCAAGCGCGCCGCTGCTGCCTCCCAGGGTGCCCGACCCGACGTTGCTGAGATCGGCGAGCGCGAAGGACGCAGCGATCATCAGCAGGAAGAGGATGGTCAGGATGGAGCCCAGTGCGGACTTGGACAGGCGGCGAAAGGCTGCGAACATCGGGATTCCATGCTTTGAAAATGATTGCAGGCAGCTTTAGGGGCCGGTTCCAATAACGGCAAGCAAGGTTGAAGGGGAGAATGATGAAGAGGGTCAGGCTGGTAGCCGGCAACTGGAAAATGAACGGGACGTCGCGCGAGCTGGCCGAGGTGACCGCAATCTCCATCGCCGCCGAAACCGCCAGGGCCGAGGCTGCGCTATGTGTCCCGGCAACGCTCATCGAAAGGGCGGTCCGCGCTTCCCCGGGGTTCCGGATTGGAGGCCAGGACGTCCATTCCGCGGCAAGCGGCGCCCATACCGGCTGCATCTCGGCGGCAATGCTGCTCGACGCCGGGGCGGAGCTCACCATAGTTGGCCATAGCGAGCGGCGCGAAGCGCAGGGCGAAACCAGCGCGGAGGTCAAGGCAAAGGCCGAGGCGGCCCTTGCCGCCGGCCTCGATGTCATCCTTTGCGTCGGGGAATCCGACGAGGTCCGTGTCGCCGGCCGCGCGGTCGAGGAAGTCACGTCGCAGCTTTCGGCCTCGCTCCCGGCGGCGGTTTCCGAGGGCAGGAGATTCTCGGTCGCCTACGAGCCGATCTGGGCGATCGGCACCGGAAAGGTCCCGTCGACCGCCGACATTGCCGAGATGCACTCGGCGCTCCGGCGACAGCTGGCATCGGCCTATGGCGAGGAGGCGGAGAAGATCCGAATCCTCTACGGGGGCTCGGTAAAGCCGTCGAACGCTTCCGAGATTTTTTCGACCCCGGACGTGGACGGGGCGCTCGTCGGTGGCGCCAGCCTAAAGGCTTCCGATTTCCTGCCGATTCTCGAAGCAGCATCGGACGGCCACTGAAATGGCCGTTCACTTGTCACTCATGCCAGAGACGCTATGAAAACGCATTCTTCTCAATCGGAAAGGTAGAAATGCGTCTTCTAATTGCACTCGCTTCCGCCACCCTGGCGCTTGCTGGCCCGGCATATGCGCAGGCCAACGGCTTTGTCGTTGGCGCCCAGGTTCTTGACAGCAGCGGCAATCCAGTCGGGACGGTTTCCGCCGTTGACGGCGAAGTCGTGACCGTGAAGACCGACCGGCTCGACGCGGCCCTCGGCAAGGGCAGCTTTGCCCAGCAGGATGGCAAGCTTTACGTCGGCATGACCCAGGCCGAGCTCAATTCCTTCGTCGAGGCTGAGCAGGCCAAGGCAGAGGCCTCGCTCGCCGTTGGCGCGACCTTCAAGGACAGCGCCGGCGCCGAAGCCGGAACGATCGAGGCCATCGACGCCGAGTTCGTGACGTTGAAGCTCGCTTCCGGCAAGTCGGTCCGCATTCCGCGCGCCGGCATTGCCGGCAGCTCGACCGGTGCGGTCGTCGGCCTCACCGCCGCGGACCTCGAAGCCGCGGTCAACTGAAGAAAAGCCAGCCAGCGCGCGTTGAGTTTTCCGCGCGCGCTGGCTAAGGCGCGGCCAGTTTTTAAAATTCTGGCGGATCCCCATCAATGTTCACCTTCCTCCTGGTAGTTCAGACCCTCGTCGCCACCATGCTGGTCGCGGTGATCCTGATGCAGCGTTCGGAAGGTGGCGGACTTGGCGTGGGCGGCTCGTCTGCCGGCCTCATGACCGCACGCGGGGCGGCCGATTTTCTGACCCGCTCGACGGCGATCCTCGGCGGGCTGTTCATCATCCTCTCGATCGTTCTCGCGGCGACTGCCGGCGTGACCCGCCAGGCGCCGACGATCGATACGTCGCTGGTCCAGCCGGCAGGTGAGCAGCCGGTCACGGCCCCGGCGCAGCAGGCGCCGGCGGCGCCGGCCACCAACGAGGCAGCGCCGGCGGTTCCGCTCGCGCAGTAAGCGCCCGGCGGCACGCCCGCCTTTCTCCACTGTTTCGACAGTTTATTTGAACCATTTTGATTCGGGCGCTTGCCATGGACGGCAAAGCGACCCTAAGGCTCGAGACCCATGGCGCGGTACATTTTCATCACCGGCGGCGTGGTCTCTTCGCTTGGCAAAGGTCTTCTGGCAGCCTCTCTCGGGGCGCTCCTCCAGGCGCGTGGCTACTCCGTCCGAATTCGCAAGTTCGATCCTTATCTGAACGTCGACCCGGGGACGATGTCCCCCTACCAGCATGGTGAAGTCTTCGTCACCGATGACGGTGCGGAAACCGACCTCGACCTCGGCCACTACGAGCGCTTTACCGGCGTTTCCGCCCACCAGTCGGACAATATCACGTCAGGCAGGATCTACCGCGACATCATCGCCCGCGAACGGCGCGGCGACTATCTCGGCGCAACGGTCCAGGTCGTCCCCCACGTCACCAACGCGATCAAGGAGTTCGCCCAGGCCGATACCGACGG
>CAZQLI010000239.1:0-3229 GCA_964594145.1 uncultured Sphingomonas sp.
TCGCGCCCTTCTGGATGGGCGTTGGAACATCATAGCCGCTGTCGGTGACTGCGCGCAGCAATTGGTCGGAAAGGCCGAGATCGGCAAAAGACATGAAATGGTCCGGAAAGTTGAGTGAGGGAACGGCGCTTGTGCAAGGCCGCGCCGAGGGCGCGCTACAAGTTGGAGGGGCGAAATGTCAAGAAAGGGCTATTTCTTGTGCTGCGGAACCAGCAGCTTGAAGCGGTCGATGCGGCAGCTCGCGCCAACGCGCGAGCGGATGGTTTCGCGCCCGGCGCAGATGCGCTCGTCGCTCAGCTGGAAGTAGAAGCCGCTGTAAAAGTCGAGCGCCGGGCACTCCTCGTCCATCACGGCCCGGACCCGCTTGCGGTTCTGGAGCATGAAATCGATCGAGGAAGGGCCCGAGAGGCTGGCGCCGGCGATCTTGTCTGCCGCGATGCACTTGGGCCCCTTGCGCTCGACCCAATGGACATGCCTTGGAAGCCTTGGCCTGACGGGGATCCTCAGGATGATCTCGTCGTGGATCACCACGCGCCGAACCGTCGGCTCAGCCTTGCTGTCGCCTACAAGTCCAAATAGCGCGGGTATCAGGCCGAAAAAGGCTAGCAGGGTCATCCAGGGTGCACCATTGCGATTAGCTGCTCTAGCTGCAAGCGTTGAACGGAGGATTAACCCTGCCAGGCGCTGCGGGCCGGCTGGCCTTAACGGATTGGCCCAAACGCCTTGCGCTGGCTTTCCCCAACTACTAGAGCCCGGCCTTCGCAATCCCAAGCAGGCCGGCCGAGGGAAAGCCCCGGCAGGTTAAATTTTTTGGAGACGATTCCAATGGCGAGCCAAGCGCCGAACATGTTGCCGCTTCTTTACGAGGGCCTCGAGCCGCTCAACCGCAACGTCCATGGCAATTCCAAGGTTCGGCGGCTTCCCGGGCTGGCCCGGGTCAACAAGACCCATGCCATCCCCGTGACCGTCGACGAGTTCGCGATGGCCCAGCGCCATTTCCCGATCGTCTTCTCGGTTGGTGACAGCCCGGTTCCGATCGTGCTCATGGGCCTTCACGAGGGCACCAACACCTTCTTCGACGAGGAAGGCGTGGTCCGCGAGCCGAGCATCTATGTCCCCGCCTATCTGCGCCGTTACCCGTTCCTGCTCGCGCGCCTTCGCGAGGACAGCGACGAGCTGTCGCTGTGCTTCGATCCTACCGCCGGGGCGGTCGGCGAGTTCGACGAGGGCGAAGCGCTGTTTGAAAACGGCGAGCCGTCGCAGGCCACCCAGGCGATCCTCCAGTTCTGCGAGCAGTTCGAGCAGGCCGGCCAGCGTACGCAGGCCTTCGTCGCCGAGCTGAAGGAAGCAGGATTGCTGATGGACGGCGAGGTCGCCATCCAGCCCGAGGGCGCCGAACAGCCCTTCATCTACCGCGGCTTCCAGATGGTCGACGAAGAGAAGTTCCGGAATCTTCGCGGCGACGAGCTTCGCAAGCTGAACCAGAATGGCATGCTGTCGCTCATCATGGCCCATCTCTTCTCGCTGACGATGATCCGCGAGATCTTTGGCCGCCAGGTCCGGCAGGGAACCGGCCCGGCCCAGCTTCGCCAGCCGGCTACCGCCGAGGCGTGAGCGCGGCGCGGCGGATTGTTCCGCCCGCTGCTTGAAACGGCGCGCGCCAACACCATTTCAGGTCTTGGCCGCGCCGTTTTGTCTGCTCCCCCTTCAGGCGAAGCGGTCGGCGCGCACCATCGGGTGCGTTCCTCCCTGACTTCCGGCCGCCCGGGCCTCGCCCGGGCGGCTCTTTTTATTCGGCGGCGTCTCGCAGGGGCCGCTGGAGCAGCAGCTGCCCGAGCCCGCTCGCCAATGCCTCGATGAGGCCAGCGACGCGGTCAAAGCCCCTGGAGGGCGTTCGGCCATCGGCAAGCAGATAGGTCGCACGGTTGATCTCGATCTGGAGCGCATGGACCTGGCCGCCGGGGCGGCCGTGCCGGGCGACGATTGCCCCGCCCGCATAGGGATCGTTGAGGGCCACGCGGTAACCCGCATTTGTCGCGATACGGGCAGCCTCGGCGGTCAACCATCCAGCTGCGGTTTCGCCGTGTCGGTCGCCGATGACGATGTCGGCGGCCATTCCGGGCCGGTCGGGCATCGAGTGGCAGTCGAGAAGCACTGCTTCGCCGAAGACCTCCCGGAGCGACGCGAGCCCTTCCTCGATGGCCGCGTGAAACGGACGGTAGACCTGTTCGAGCCGGCGGTTGAACTCGGACCGGTCAACCGGCCGCCGCCACAGCGATCCGTGGCGATAGGTCCTCGAGGGGACGAGCCCAAGACCATGGCGGGCACGAAGCCCGACTGGTGCCGGGCTGATCCCGGCCACCGAGGCGGGGTCGACCTCCTCTTCGCCGCGATTGCAGTCGATCACCGCCCGCGGGACATTCTGGATGATGGCGCCAAGGCCGGAAGAAATCGCCCGCCAGCAGAGCCGGTCGACCAGCGGGTCCTCCAGGGGAACGAGCGAATTCATGCCCTGCGAAGCGTTCGCGATGAGTTCCGGGTCATAGTCCGTCCCGGAATGGGGCACGGAAATAAGCAGCGGGAGGGAACCGCGGGGCGGGTGAATCGTCGGGGCAGGGTAGCGGCGCATGTGCAACAATCGGCAACCTAACCGTGCCATTTGCGGACAGCAATCGACGGAAACGCTGCCAGCCGCTGGAAAATATTAAGGCAAGCGCGCATAAAGCAAGGGCGATGATCAGGATTTTGCTGGCCGAAGACGATACGTCGATGCGCGAATATCTGCAGCGGGCACTGCAGCGCGTCGGTTATGAGGTAGAGGCGGTCGGTTGCGGGACCGAGGCCATGCCGCTGCTCGATGCCGGCAAATATGACCTGCTGCTAACCGATATCGTCATGCCGGAGATGGATGGAATCGAGCTGGCCCAGCGGGCGAGTGCCATTGATCCGGCGATCCGGGTCATGTTCATCACGGGATTTGCAGCGGTCGCGCTCCAGGGTGGTAGAACCGCTCCCGAGGCAAAGCTGCTCTCGAAGCCGTTCCATCTCAAGGACCTCGTCGCCGAGGTTGATCGGCTGTTCCAGACCGAGGATCAGCACGGCCGCCTTTAGCGGCGCATTACCCTCTTGCTAGATGCGGATTGGGCCCCTAAAGGCCCCGTTCCAGATGTCGCCCGGACCCGTTTCGGATGACCCCGGTGGGCGTGTAGCTCAGTGGTAGAGCACTGTG
>CAZQLI010000240.1:0-3213 GCA_964594145.1 uncultured Sphingomonas sp.
GATCGTCCTCGGGAATGCCGGCTTCGACCTTGCCGACGAGATCGGCGCCGACGTCGGCGGCCTTGGTGAAGATGCCGCCGCCAAGGCGGGCGAAGATCGACACCAGCGAGGCGCCGAGTGCAAGCGCGGTCAGCGCAGTCACCACCTGGCGGTCATTGGCCGGAAGGCCCATCGGCCCGGTAAGCACATAGAAGAGGATGGCGATCGCAAGCAGCGCAAGGCCGGCGACCAGCAGGCCGGTCACCGCTCCGGCGCGGAAGGCGACGGTCAGGCCGTTCTGAAGCCCGGTCCTGGCTGCCTCGGCAGTACGCACATTGGCGCGGACCGAGATGTTCATGCCGATGAAGCCTGCCGCCCCCGACAGGATGGCGCCGACCAGGAAGCCGGCAGCGCTGAGACTTCCCAGGAAGACATAGATGAGGACAGCAACGATCACGCCGACGATGGCGATGGTCGTGTACTGGCGGCGAAGATAGGCGCGGGCGCCTTCCTGAATTGCGCCGGCCACCTCGACCATGCGCTGGTTGCCTGGCGAGGCGCGAAGCACCTGCTGGCTGGTAAGGATGCCGTAGAGCAGCGCGATGACGCCGCAGGCAATCGCTAGAATGACCAGGTTCATGAAATGAAAATCCCCTCGTTGAGCCAAGGCGCGGCCACCCGGTTACCCGGTTCGCGCCGGATCGGCACGGACGGTGTAACGGGGATTATGGCGGAGGCAAGCCGCCAGTTGGGAAGGATTTTTCCGGTTCTAGTGGAGCAGCAGCGCGGCAGCGGTCCCCGAGGCGAGGCCGATCAGCGCGATCATCCATTGGCGGGCGCTAAGCGCGATGTTCATATCCAAGCCGCTCCGGCAGTGGCACGCTCCCCCTTGAATCGAAGAGGCGAATGCCTCCGGACTCGGTGAGTGTGCCGATCCGCTCAAGGATCGTCCCAGCTGGTAAAGAAAGCGCTAACGGATCGAACCTGTCGGGAAGGACCGCGAGAAGTGCATAGTCATCGCCGGCCGTCGCAGCCTTGATCCGCGACTGGCGCCCTCCGCCCCGCACCTCGACATATTCCCTCGACAGCGGGATCGACCCGAGATTGACCTGTGCGCCGCAGTTGCTGGCGCGGCACAGCCTGGTGAGATCGAGAAGCAGGCCGTCCGATATGTCCATCATCGCCGTGACGTGGGGGGCGAGAAGGCGCCCGACGGCGAGCTGTGGGACCGGCCGGCGATAGGCTTCCACGAGCGGGCCCTCGGCTTCCTCGTCGTCCAGCGCCAGCTCGAGACCAAGCGCAGCATCGCCAAGCGTTCCGACAACCCATAGCGCGTCACCGGGCCGGCCGCCCGACCGGGCCGGGATATTGGCGCCGCCCCGGCCAAGGGCAGTGAGGCCAAGAACGCGCGGAGCGCCCTCTGGCAGCGAGATCGTGTCTCCGCCTACGAGGACGACGCCATAGGCTTCGCAGGCGGCGGCCATGCCGGAGAGGAACTTCGTCTCCCATTTCCCATCGCCCATGATGCTCATTCCCATCAGGGCCGCGATCGGATCGGCCCCTTTCGCCGCGAGGTCGCTCAAATTGACCGCGACCAGCTTCCAGCCAACCGAGGCCGGCGGGTCGGAGGCGAGGAAATGGACCCCCTCGGCGATCATGTCATGGGTCAGGACGAGGTCGCCGATTACCGCGACATCGTCATCGAGCCCGCGAGCCGAAGGATGGCTGGCAAGCAGACGCAATTGATCGATGAATTCAAGCTCGCCGATGCTCATTGCAATCGGGTGAATCTGCTGCTGAACATGGCCTGCCTTATAGACCGTGGGGAGGCCCTGAATGAAAGCCCTGATGGCTATTTTTGCACTGCTTTTCGCAGGGCCGCTGATGGCTGCCGACCCCGGCCGGATGACGCCGGAAGTAAGCGAAGGCCGGGTCATTTCCTGGCCCTGGCTCGACGGCGGTGCCGCCGGCCCGATGACGGTCTGGATCTGGCTTCCGCCCGGCTATGACGCCGATGCTTCCGAGCGCTTTCCGGTGCTCTACATGAACGACGGACAGAACCTCTTCGACCGCAAGCTCACCGCCTATGACCAGGAATGGCAGATGGACGAGGCCATCTCCCGACTGCACCGCCAGGGAGACCTCCGCCGCTGGATCGTTGTCGGGGTGCAGAGCCCGAAATCCCGGTTTCGCGCCCTTTTCCCGGAAAAATTCCTCCCGCTGCTCTCGCCTGCCCTGAGGAAACGGGTGGAAGACCTCGACATTGGCGAGCCGAAAAGCGAATTCGCCGGGGACGCCTATGCCCGCTTCCTTGCGCTCGCCGTGAAGCCGAGGGTCGACCGCGAGTTCCGGACGCTCGCTGGCCCGGGGGACACGGCAGTCATGGGAAGTTCCATGGGCGGCCTCATGGCATTCTACCTCATGGGAGAATATCCGCAGCTGTTCGGCCAGGCGGCCGCGGTCTCGATGCATGTCGCCCTGGCCCATGCCAGCGAAGAGGGCGTCGACCATGAGAGGGCGGCTGCCGATGTCGCCGAGGCGTTCCGCCGCTATCTTGCCTCCTCGGCAATGACACCCGGGTCCAACCGCCTTTACATTGACCATGGGACTGGGACGAACGACGGGGCTTATGGTCCCTATTCGGCGGCGCTGGCGAAGCTTCTCGCGAGCGCCGGCTGGCACGCCCCGGGCTTCCTGTTTCGAACGTTCGCCGGCGCCGAGCATAACGAGACCGCCTGGGCCCAGCGGGTCGACATCCCGCTGGCCTTCCTCGACGCCAACGATCCCTGAGTCTTATTGTCGGGAAGGCCTCGCCGTCTTTGCGACGGCATCGAGCAGCCCGTTGACGAAGCCTTTCTCGCGAGCGTCATAGAATGCGTCGGCGACATCGACATATTCGCTGATGACGCTCGCCACCGGGACGTCCTTGCGGGCCAGAAGCTCATAGGTCCCTACCCGGAGGATCGCCTTCATCGGCTTGTCCAGCCGTTCCAGCGACCAGCCCTCGGCAAGCCTGCCGGCAATCAGCTGGTCGATTTCCTCGCGGCGCGCCAATGTCCCTGCCACCAGGTCATCGAAAAAGCTCGCCTCGGCATCGGCATAGGTATCGCCCTCGATCGTCGCGCCCAGGCGATGATCGTGGAATTCATGGATGAGACGCGCGGTCGGCGTCCCTTCCATTTCCTGCTGGTAAAGCGCCTGCACGGCAGCAAGCCGGGCGGCGGAGCGCGAGAT
>CAZQLI010000241.1:0-3174 GCA_964594145.1 uncultured Sphingomonas sp.
CATGATCGACTGTCCAACCGAGCTTGCGGCAAACAGCATGGCGACGATGCCGGTAAGCAGCACGCCCGACGCCATGTAGTTGTAAACCTTGAGCATGTAGGACCGAAGGCCCGCGTCGCGTGCCGCGCGCGGAACGCCGACTGACACAGCCGGATCATATCCGCCTGTCGCCGTGCGCGGGTCAAATTGGTTCTGCATTTCTACTCCTTAGCGGGGGCAATGGGCCCCTCACACTCGCAATATATCGTTATAGTTCGCTTCCTGTTCAAGCGAAACCGGTCGCCGCAGCGCAGCAATTCCACTAACCAGGGCCGATGCATCGCCTGTTCGTCGCCATTCGGCCGCCGCCACCGATCCGGCAGCAGCTCCTCGGGCTGATGGGCGGGGTTCGCGACCTGCGCTGGCAAACAGAAGAGCAGCTCCACCTCACGCTGCGTTTCATCGGCGAGGTGGGACGGCACCAGGCGAACGATCTCGCGGCGGCGCTGGAGCAGCTGCGCTTCGAACCATTCCGGCTTCACCTGGGCGGGATCGGAACGTTCGAACGGCGGCGCCAGGGTGCATTATGGGCCGGGGTCGGGCCGAGCGAGCCACTCCACGCACTCAACGCCAAGATCGAGCGGGCCTGCCAGTCGGCCGGACTTGAAGCGGAGCGCCGCTCCTTTCACCCGCACATCACCCTTGCGCGCTGGAAGGGCAGGAAACCGGGCCTTGGGCCATTCCTAGCGCAGCATGCAGGCCTTTCCTCGCCGCCATGGGAGGTTCGTGACTTCATCCTGTTCGAAAGCAGGCTCGGCCGGGAGGGTGCCCATTACGAGCCGGCAGAAAGCTACGCGGCGAGATAGGCCCGGGCGAGGCCGACCAGCCCCCCGGGCCCAAGCGCAATTACCATATCCTGACCCGCTTTTCGGGCGGGAGATAGAATTTGGAAGTCGGTTCGACCTTGAACGCCTCGTACCAGGCGTCGAGGTTCCGCAACGGGCCGATGACGCGGTAACGGCGCGGGCTGTGGGGGTCGGACGCGACCTGCGTCTTGATCGCGTCTGCCCGCTGTTCCCCGCGCCAGGCCTGGGCGAAGGCCAGGAAAAACCGCTGGTCACCGGTCAGTCCGTCGATCACCGGCGCCGGCTTGCCGCCGAGCGAAATCTTGTAGGCCTCATAGGCGACTTCGAGACCAGACATGTCGCCGATATTCTCGCCCATGGTGAGATCGCCGTTGATGAAAATGCCAGGCGCTGCCTCGTAGGATGCATATTGCTTGCCAAGTTCCGACGTCAGCGCCTTGAAGCGCTCGGCGTCAGCAGGAGTCCACCAGTCGCGAACGGCACCGGTTGCGTCGATCTTGCGGCCCTGGTCGTCGAAGCCGTGCATGATCTCGTGACCGATGACGGCGCCGATCGCCCCGTAGTTGACGGCCGCGTCGGCCGTCGGGTCGAAGAATGGCGGCTGCAGGATTCCCGCCGGAAAGACGATCTTGTTTTCAAGTCCGCCATTATAGGCATTGACCGTCGCCGGGCTCATTGCCCATTTCTTCCGGTCGACCGGCTTTCCAAGGTCGCTCAGCTGGTATTGCCACTCGAAATCGGCGCTGCGCTTCACATTGCCGTAGAGATCGTCCGGCTTCATCACCAGCTTTGAATAATCCCGGAACTTGTCGGGATAACCGACCATGACGTCCATCCGGTCCAGCTTGGCGAGGGCAGACTTCTTGGTGTCCTCCTCCATCCAGCTGTTGCCACGGATGCGCACGGCCGCCGCCTTCTTCAGGTTGGAGACCAGCTCTTCCATCATAGCCTTGGACTGCGGCGAGAAGTAGCGGTTGATGTAGGTTTCGCCGAGCACCTCGCCGAGGCGGTTGTCGACCTGGGCAATTCCGCGGCGCCAGCGCGGCCTCAGTTCCGTCGCCCCGGTCAATGTCTTGGTGAACTCGAACTTGCTGTCGACAAAGGCCTTGGAAAGATAGTCGGAGGCCTGGTGCGCGACCTTGAAGCGCTGCCAGTTCTTCAGAAGCTCCAGCGGCGTTTTGTCGTAAAGCGCCGCAAGGTCCCTGACGGCGCTATTGTCGGCGACGAGGAACTTGGGCGAGGCAACCCCGGCGTCCGCGAGGTAGCGGTTCCAGTCGATTCCCGGGGCATAGGCGGCGAGCTCGCCGCCGGTCATCGGGTTGTTGAGCTTGTCGATGTCGCGCAGGTCCGCCTGCGGCCATGACAGTTTCGCGATCTCGGTCTCGAAGGCGAGGATCTGGTCGGCAACCGCCGATGCGTTGGCGGTGGAAACCAGTTCGAGCGTCCGCTGGATATAGGCCCGATAGGCATCGCGCTGCGGCCGATATTTATCGAGGAGATAATAGTCGCGATCCGGAAGCCCCATGCCGGCGGTCGCGACGAACGCGATATTGATCGTCGGGTTGGCAGGGTCGGGAATGACGCCGAGGCCGAACAGCGTCGACCCGAAATCGGAAAAGCTTGCCGCCATCCGCCGGCTGAACTCGGCTTTGGAGCTGATGGCCTCGATCTTTGCCAGGTCCGCCATCAGCGGGGTTGCACCGATCTGCTCGAGGCGCTCCTCGTCCATGTAGCTCGCGTAGAGCGCGCCGATCTGGCTGTCCGTCGGCGACCCGGTGACGATCGACTGGAGACGCACCTGGTTCCTGTCGCTCAGCTCCGAGCCGACGCCGTTCTGCGACTTGTCCGCTGGAATGTCGTTGGCGTCCATCCAGCTGCCACTGGCATAGCGCTCGAAATCATCGCCCGGCGCAATGGAAAGATCGCGCGAGCCAAGGTCGACGCCCCACTTGCCAAAGTGCACGGCGCTGTCTGCCGATGAAGTGTCGGCGGCAAGGAGCGGAGCCCCGGCTGCCAGCGAGGCCGTTGCAGCGAGGAGCAGCGCAAAGCGGGTCCTCCGGTTCCTGTTCCCACTTGCATTGCGCATAGATGCCCCCATCTCTTTGACCGGATTTCCCGAAAGTCGCATCTTGGACGAACGCGGGAGTGAATCTAACCACCATCGACAAGCGATCTGCTCCCTTCGATGAACATGGCGAACCAGCGGCCGGGAAACGGCGTTGTCCCGACGCGTTGACCGCCGGAATGCCCTCGCGTAAACAAGAACAAATCTGGAACGAATTAGAGGCCGATGCTGACCCACATCACCGTTCGCGGCGCTCGGGAACAC
>CAZQLI010000242.1:0-3156 GCA_964594145.1 uncultured Sphingomonas sp.
GCCACCACCGATCCCGACACCGGCGTCGATCTATATATTGGTACCGGCGGCGCTCCCGAGGGCGTGCTCGCCGCCGCGGCGCTGCGCTGTGTTGGCGGCCAGATGCAAGGTCGGCTCGTTTTCCGCAACGACGACGAGCGTTCCCGCGACTATCGCTGGGGGATCGAGGACCTGGACCGTGTCTACGCAATGCATGACATGGCCAGGGGTGACTGTATTTTCGCGGCGACCGGGGTCACCGACGGGTCCCTGCTCGATGGTGTCAGGCGGCGAAAGGACGGCTGCGTTACTACCGAGAGCATCGTCATGCGGGCCAGCACGGGCACCGTTCGCCGCGTCTCGACCGAATATCGAAAGCAGCTTTGACCCACTTGTGAGCGCCGGCGGGCGCTCTATTGTCGGGACATGACAGCAGCCGCCATCCCGGCCGACATCCAACCGGTCGAACCCAGCTACCGCCACGCGCTTCGCGCCCGGGCAGCACTGTTCTGGGGACCATTGTTCGTGGCCGCGATGGTCGTCAACTGGATGCTGTTTTCGGATACGCCTCTCGCGGGACTTCTTCCAGCGCTCGTCGGGCTTATAGGCCTCGGCGGCATCATCGTCGCGCCGGAGCGCATCTACCGGCGCCTCGGCTATGCGCTCGATGAAAAGCTGCTGCGGACGGTCAGGGGCTGGATGTTCCATGTCGACACGGTCGTCCCGTTCGTCAGGGTACAGCATATCGACGTCACCCGCGGGCCGTTCGACAAGATGTTTGGAACGGCGTCGCTCGTCGTCCACACGGCCGGTACCCATAACAGCATCGTCGTTCTCCCCGGCCTTTCGCCGCAGCGCGCGGCACAGATCCGTGATGCCATCCGCTCCGAGATCCGCGCGGGAGCCGAATGAACAGCGGCGTTGCCACAACTTCGGACGATGATCTGCTCGGCCCGAGGGAGCGGCTCCACCCTCTCTACCTGCTGACCGGCCTCGACCAGGCCCTGAAAGGGGCTTGGGGACTGCTGGCGGCGGGAGCCTATTTCGCGGCCAAGGGCAGCTGGATGATCGTCGGCATATCGGCGGTCTTGCTTGTCCTCTTCTCGATCGGCAGCCTTTACCTTCGATGGATCAAGCTCGAGTATCGCGTCGGGGCCCATGAAATCCGCATCGACAGCGGCTGGCTCAGCCGGACCAGCAGGGCAATCCCGTTCGACCGCGTGACCGACGTCGACCTCGAACAGGGGCCGTTGCACCGCCTGTTCGGGCTGGCGAGGGTCAAGCTCGAAACCGGGGGCTCTGCCGGAGGCAGGGAGGAGGAAGGCGTCCTCCACACGATCGCCCTGGAACGGGCCGAGGCGCTCCGCGAGCACATCCGCGGGGCCAAGGGGATCGCATCCGCGCCGCGGCATGCCGAAGCCGGCGCCCAGGAGGCCCCGCCAATCTACGCCATGGACCATCGACGGGTACTGACGGCAGGCCTGTTCAACTTCTCGCTTGCGGTTATTGCCGGACTGTTCGGCGTCACGCAGACGATGGGCGATGCGCTGGGGTTCGATCCCTTTGAGCGCGCCTTCTGGGCCATGCTGCTGGATCGCTCGGAGCCGCTCCAGCAGCTGGTCATGGCCCACCGTTTCGCTGCGATCAGCGCCGGGACCATCCTCCTCGTCCTGCTGGGCATTGGAACCGGCATGGTGCGCACCCTGCTTCGCGAACATGGATTCCGCCTTGACCGTTCGGAGGCTGGGTTCCGGCGGCGCCGCGGGCTGCTGACGCTTACCGACGTCTCCATTCCGGCCAGGCGGGTCCAGGCAGCCATCCTCGCCAATGGCCCGATCCGCCGCCATTTTGGATGGTGGGTACTCAAGCTCCAGAGTCTCGCCCAGGACGGAGGCAAGGGCGACCATGTCGTCGCGCCCCTTGCCAGGAAGGAGGAGGCAGCGACAATCCTACGGACGCTGGACTGGCCGACCGGTCCTGTCAGGGGCGACTGGGAAACCGTGTCGCGCGCTTATGTCACCAGCTATGCAGCCATGGTCCTTCCACTGATGATCATTCCGCCCGCCATCTCTTTGCTCAGTTCGGCCGGTCCCTCGATGGCGTCCGAGACCCCGCTGGTTGCATTGGCTGCCATCCTGTGGATTGCCGCCGCCCCGGTGCTCGTGACGGCACGATGGCTCAGCTGGCGCTGGACCCGTCACGCCGTCAATGATGATGCGCTGTTCATCGCTACCGGCTGGTGGCGTCACCGCCGCTCGATCATTCCGAGGCGCAAGATCCAGAGCATCGACATTTCGGAAAGCTGGTGGAGCCGGCTGTTCGGGATCTGCACTCTTCGGCTCGGTGTCGCCGGCGGGAGCGGCTTTTCCGATCACCATGTGCCGGCACTGATGCGCGACAGGGCCCTCGCACTTCGCGCGGAGCTTCTGGCATGAGTCCCTTCGCCTGCGGCGTCGAGCGAAGCCTGCTTGGCCAGCCCTGGCGCTGGAGGCGCTCCGGCGGCGACGAGCTCGGGCGCGACCTCGTCGACCAGCTGCTCATGGCCAGGGGCATCGCCGAAGCCGACCTCCAGCGTCACCGGGCCCCGACCATCCGCGAATTTCTGCCCGATCCCTCGCAGTTCAGGGACATGGACAAGGCCGCTGCAAGGGTCGCGGACGCAGTGCTCGCCGGTGAGACCATCGCCATCTTTGGCGACTATGACGTGGATGGAGCGACTTCGGCGGCGCTTCTTACCATCCTGCTGCGACGCCTCGGGGTTGAGCCGATCATCTATATCCCGGACCGGCTGATGGAGGGCTATGGCCCCTCGGGGGCGGCCCTTGTCGAGCTGAAGCGGCGGGGCGCAGCACTTGCCATTTGCGTGGATTGCGGGGCGCAGGCATTCGAGGCGCTGGATGAAGCTGCGAGCGCCGGTCTCGATGTTATCGTCTGCGACCATCACCAGTGCGCAGCAAGCCTCGCGGCGGCGCTCGCGCTCATCAACCCGAACCGGCTGGACGAGAGCGAAACAGGCGCCGCCCATGGCCATGTCGCGGCCGTCGGCATGGCCTTTCTGCTCGGCGTCGCGCTCCTGAGGGAGCTGCGCCAGCGCGGCCGCTTCAAGCATGAACCCGAACCGCGGATCATCGACCTGCTCGACATCGTCGCACTTGGGACCGTCGCGGACGTCGCCCG
>CAZQLI010000243.1:0-3143 GCA_964594145.1 uncultured Sphingomonas sp.
CTCGATGTAGCTCGGATGGTTGTGGCTCTCCATCTTGAAGACGGCGCACCAGCCATCGCCGAGATCGACGATGCCCGCGTTCTCGCCGGGCCCCTGGATCACCTGCGGGCCGGCCGTCGGCAGCGTCTTCAGCCACACGCGGGATGATTTGTAGGAGCAGTGCTCGGACCACATGACCGAGAAAATGCCCAGCTCGACAAGGTTGGGCTCTCGTCCCAATGCCTTGAGCAGGCGGTCATATTCCGCCGGGCTGAGGCCATGCTCGGCGACGATCTCGGGCGAGATGCGGGAAGCTTCAATGACGGTCATTGGCGCGCCTTAGCGGCGATGAGCGGCGGGTGCTAGCCGGTCGATGTCGAGCGAAGTGCGTACAGCCGCCCGGCCGGACGAGGCTGGCCGTCGGCACGGCGAGGGCGCCGGCCAAAACGTCAACGGAACGAGGCCCTGATCCGGCGGAAACTTCTCGCGGGCAATCGAGCTGGCGGGGAGCGCAAAGATCAGCTTGCCGGAATCTTCGCGCACCCCCGCGACGCCAGGAGCGTTAGCCCCTGCAGTTTTGAGCGGGCTTGCCCGGAAGCGTCAAAGTGACCGTCGAGGCGGTCGCGGTGCCCTTCAGCACGAAGCCACCCTCGGCAGTAAGATCCTTGCTGGCGACTTCGCCTTCAACCGGCTCCGCCGGCTTCAGGTGCGTCTGCGACTGCCCCTCGCCATGGACATAGGCGCCCTTGTCGTTTGCCAGCCAGTCGATCTGGACGAGGCTGTTGTCCTTGCACCGGTAAGTCTTGCTCGAGGCGATGGCCGGCGGAAGCTCGACCGGCGGCGCCGATGCAAGCTCGTCAGCCATGGGGTCGGTCGACTCCCCGCCAATGGTTTCAGGTTCGGTGCTGCAGGCGGCAAGGGCGAGCAGTCCGGCGGTCATTGCGATGATGTAGCGAATCATGTCGCTGACCTTTGTCAATGAAACCGGTTCCCGTAAAGCCGCAGTTCGTTGCAATAACGCTATCCTGCGCATAGGTTGGGGTGCATGAACCGCGTCTCCAAGGAAGAACGGATGCAGCGCATCCGGATCGGACTGACCGGCCTGGCTTTCGTATTCCTCCTGGTCCTGCTTGGCACGGCAATCAGCCGTTCGAGCGAGGATCCGGTCGCTGAGCCTCAGCCGAATATTGCCGAGGAACGCAGCGAGCCGCTGGCGGAAATCGGAGCTGCGCCCGGTGCAACTACCGAAAATGAGTCGGAGACGAGGTCCGGCAAGGCGCCGTGAGCATGATCGGCCGGGGGCGGGCCATGGCATTGGCCACGCTGGCCGCCCTCTCGGCCTGGGCAATTTTTCCATCGGACGAAAAGGCGCCGCCCCGGCCTCCGGAGCAGCGGCCGGCGCTCGCGCTTCTGACCAGCTTGCCCCTCGTCTTCGCCGAGGAGTTCGACCTTGGGCGCGGTGGCTCACCCGCGCTGGATCGGCTCGAGCAACGATATGATGTGGAGCCGGTCGCCGTCGCCGACGCTGCCGGGCTCGCCGGGAAGGCCATGCTGCTCATGGCTCACCCGCGGGCGCAGCCGGCAGAAGTGCTGGTCGAGCTCGACCACTGGGTGCGAAGTGGGGGCAGGCTCCTGCTGCTTGCCGATCCTCGCCTGGACTGGCCGAGCGAGCGGCCACTTGGCGACCGACTTCGTCCACCTCCTGCGTTCGCAGATACCGGACTGCTGCGTCGATGGGGAATGAGCCTTTCCGGCCCATGGCCGGCGGGACCCGCCACGGCCAGCAACGGTACGCGTGAAGTGACGACATCGGCGCCGGGCAGGATCGAGAGCAGCAGCTGCACGGTCATTGGCGATGGCTTCGTTGCCCGGTGCGACATCGGGGAAGGCCGGGTCACCGTCATTGCCGATGCCGATTTCCTCGACGTCGGGAGCAATGGGCGGGAAGAAAACCTGGAATTGCTGATCGACGAGCTGGCCAATCTTGAATCCCGCTGAAGCGGGCGAGTCACGGGCAATTCCAACAGACTTATCCACAGGACCACTCAACAAGAATGAACCAAGAACAAATCCTTACCAAGACGTAAAAAACCGTTGAAAATCCGCCACACGGCATGAAATCCCGTGAAATGGCATGAAAATCCATTGTATCCCGCGACAGCTTGAGTTACCAACATCAGCTGTAGCGCGGGGCAACCCAATTTGAGTCGGAACCATGCAACCGGGCGGACGCGATGGCGTGCGCCCGTGAGCAGGAAAGCTGTGCCGCGCCGAGGGGTAAGGTTGTGGCATTAGAGCATCTGTTTCAGGGCAGTGCTTTGAACGCGGTTGACGCGAAGGGTCGCGTTTCCGTGCCCGCCTTCCTGCGCTCGGTCATCGAGCGCCGCGGCGATGCCCGCACCATCGTCCTGGCCAAGCATGACAGCTTTCCCTGCCTCAGCGCCTATGACCCTGCCTACGCCGCGCTGAAGCACCAGAAGCTCGAGCGCCTCCTCGAGAAGCAGGAAACCGATCCCAAGGCGGAGCTCGACTATGCCCGCCGTACGATGATGGCGTTCGGCGCCACCGAGGAAATTCCTTACGATTCTTCCGGCCGTGTCATCTTGCCCCCGATGATGCGCCGAAAGGGCCAGGTCGATGATCTGGCCCTGTTCATCGGCGTCGGCGAGACATTCCAGATCTGGAACCCCCGTCTGTTCCTTGCCGACGAGAATGTCCCCGAGGACATGAAGGACATCGCCCGCTTCCGCATGGAGGAGCGTGGGCTGTGACCAATGATGCACCCCATCTTCCCGTACTGCTCAACGAGGTCGTCGCGGGTCTCGCCATCGTCCCTGGCGAGACCCATGTCGACGGCACGTTCGGAGCTGGCGGCTATACGCGCGCCATGCTCGGGGCGGGGGCGGGACGAGTGATCGGCTTTGACCGCGACCCTGACGCCATCGCGAACGGGCCGGCACTCGTCCCAGACCCGCGCCTCGTCCTGATCAACGAGCGGTTCAGCCAGATGGACCGGCAGCTTGCATCACGCGGCTTGCTCCCGGTCGACGGGATTGCGCTCGATATCGGCGTTTCCTCCATGCAGCTCGACCAGGCCGATCGCGGCTTTTCCTTCCAGAAGGACGGGCCGCTCGACATGCGCATGAGCCAGTCGGGCGAAACTG
>CAZQLI010000244.1:0-3138 GCA_964594145.1 uncultured Sphingomonas sp.
GGTAGGGGCCCCGGCGCTACCAGCCTCCGCCGCCGCCACCGCCGCCACCGCCACCTGAAAAGCCGCCGCCGCCAGATCCGCTGGACGAGCCGGGAGCAGTCGAGGCGGAACTGATCGTGCTGGCCAGCGAGGAACCCAGCGAATTCACGAACCCGCTGCTGTCGTCCCACGGGCTCGACGAGCCCGAATACCAGGCAAATCCCTGGGCGGTCCCGCCGCTCGCCGCCGCTGCAGCGAGAAGGCCGGTAAAGCGGTCCGCCCAGCGATTCTCGACGCCCAGCGCGATCGCGTAGGGAAGGAAGCGCTCGAACAGCTCGAGCGTGTCCTTTGGCGCCTGCATCCGGTCGAGGCGGTCTTGCTCGGCAATCGAGAGATAATGTTTGAAGCCGGCGATACGGTCGAGGACCTTGCGCCCTTCGCTGGTTGGAGCCGACATCCACCAGAAGCTGCTGATGACGAAGGGAAGTCCGATCAGCGGGATTGCGAGCGGGATCCAGTTGCCGGTCTTGAGCGCCTCCGGGATCACCGGCAGCGCGATGAGCATGGCGACCCCGCCGATGATCGCGGCCACGAGGTGAATCGCACAGCGGCCCGTTCCCCTGTCGTTCGGCGCGGCATGGAAGATGAGGGCGGCAATCAGCATACCGGCGCTTGCAAGGAGGACGAGCAACCGGTTGCCGGCGCCCTCGGCGACGACCACCGCCGCCGCTGCGACCCAGATCGCCGCGAGGAAAATGACCACCGCTGCTCCGATCCAGCCATGGTTTCGAAGGAAGAGCCTGCCGTCATAGGCCTCGGAGAAGCGTTCGCTCAGCGCCTTCTTGGCGGCCGAGAAAGTGGCATGGTTCTCCTGCTCCATCGCAATCGAGCTGTTCGGGCCGACGAGCGTTTCGAGCGAGGCCTTTTCGGGGGCGTCCAGCGGCTGGGTCTCGCCGGTTAAAAATCGCTCGATCCGCCTCTTTCCTCCGCCGAGCCAGCCGCCGTCTTCCTCGACCAGCCGGACGTGACCCTTGACCGCGGCGTCGACCAGTGCGGCCGCGAAGGCGCGGTTATCGAGGTCGCGCTGGACGATGTAGCGCATCGCCGCCGGCGACAGGTCATCGGGCGGGGAGAATAAAGGGACGATCGTCCCCGGCCTCGGGTCACGGCCGACCCTGTGCCAGGCATAGAGAAGATAGCCAAGGATCGCTGCAAGGCCGAGCGCGCCGGCAAGTGGCGGCGCCCAGTCGGCAAGGAACCATGCCAGCCGGGTCGAGGGAGGAGGCTCGGCGACGACGCCCTTGGGGAAGGCAACCGCGACCGTCATTCCTTCTTTCGCATAGAGCGGGCGCGTCGCGGCAAAGCGGATCGAGCGGTCATCGACCGAAAGGACCCGGGCCGACCGGTCGGTCGAACCCTGCCGGCCAGTATAGGCGGCGTGCTGGAGGAAGCTGGAAGGCGAGGGGAGCGAGATCGTCGCGGTCGCCCGGTCGATCGGGAAGTCCCAGCCATTGCCGGTGACGTTCCAGTAGAGCTCGTCGAAATCATCGAAACGGCCGAGCATCCGGGTCGCGCGGTAGCGGATGGTGTAAACGTGCTGGCCCGGGGGGACGATGCGATCGGCGCTGCCGATGCGGATCCTGACGCCATTGGTGAGGGTCTCGACCCGGTTTTCCTCCTCGCTGCCGTCGAGCCATGTCCCGAGGAGATCGAAGTCGACATTCACTCGCCGCCCTCCCGGCGCCCGGTAGCGCGTCGGGAAATCGCGGTAGATGCCGTGGCGGATCGCGGCATTCTCGACCCTGACCTCGATCGTTTCCGTGACGTCGAGCGCGCCATCGGCGCCGATCAGCACCTCGCTGTCGAACGAGTGGATGCGCTCTTCCGCCGACGCCGCCCCCGGGGCCAGCAGCAGGAGCGCCGCGACCAGCGCTGCGATCGCCAGGCGCATGGGCGCTAGTTCCGCTGGAACTCGACCCTCGGGGCCTGGCGGATCGACTGGTCCGCGTCCTCGTAATAGGGCTCCTCGCTGAACCCCAGGGGCTTTGCGAACATCATGTCGGGGAATGAGAAGATCCGGGTATTAAGGTCCCGGGTGGTCGCGTTGTAATAGCGCCTTGCCGACTGTAGCTCTTCCTCGAGCTCGCTCAGCTCGTCCTGCAGCTGGCGGAAATTGGCGTCGGCCTTGAGCTCTGGATAATCCTCGGCGACCGCGAACAGCCGGCCGAGCATCGCCGTCATGGCATTGTCGGCCTGGGCGGTTGCAGCAACGCCTCCTGCCTTCATCGCATCGCCGCGGTGGGCGACGACCGCGTCGAGCGTCTCGCGCTCGTGCGTTGCATAACCCTTCACCGTCTCGACGAGGTTGGGAACAAGGTCCGCCCGGCGCCTGAGCTGGACCGTGATCCCGCTGAAGGCCTCGTGGACCAGTGCCCTGAGGCGAACCAGCCGGTTATAGACCGCAACGCCATAGAGCAGCAGCAGGATGACTGCGCCCAGGAAAATCCACAGGATCATGGCCATGCTCCCCCCAATTGGAGGGCGAGCATAGCCCTGCTTGTCGCTGCTAGAAAGCCGAAATCCCGGTGATGGCCCGGCCGAGGATCAGCGCGTGGACGTCATGCGTCCCCTCGTAGGTGTTCACCGTTTCGAGATTGGCGGCGTGCCGCATCACCTGGAACGCGGCGCTGATGCCGTTGCCGCCGTGCATGTCGCGCGCGGTCCGCGCGATATCGAGCGCCTTTCCGCAGTTGTTGCGCTTAACGAGGCTGATCGCCTCGGGGACCAGCTCGCCCTGCTCGAGCCGGCGCCCGACCCTCAGGGCGGCCTGCAAGCCGAGGCTGATCTCGGTGACCATGTTGGCGAGCTTCAGCTGCACGAGCTGGTTGGCGGCGAGGGGACGATCGAACTGCTTGCGCTCGAGCGTATATTGGCGCGCCGCCGCGTAGCAGGCCTCGGCTGCGCCCATGGCGCCCCAGCCGATGCCGTAGCGGGCGCGGTTGAGGCAGCCGAACGGGCCCTTGAGGCCCTGGACATTGGGAAGGAGCGCGTCCTCGCCGACTTCCACCTCGTCCATGACGATCTCGCCGGTGATCGAGGCGCGGAGGCTGAGCTTTTCGCGGATCTTGGGAGCGCTGAGGCCCTTCATTCCCTTCTCGA
>CAZQLI010000245.1:0-3120 GCA_964594145.1 uncultured Sphingomonas sp.
GGAAGGCGCGGTTCCCAAGGACGGCCCTTCCGCTGGCATCGGCATGGTGACGGCGATGATCTCGACCCTGACCGCGATCCCGGTGAGGCGCGACATCGCCATGACCGGCGAAGTGACCCTGCGCGGCCGGGTCCTCCCGATCGGAGGGCTCAAGGAGAAGCTGCTCGCGGCCCTCCGCGGCGGCATCCGCAAGGTGCTGATCCCGGCCGAGAACGAGAAGGACCTCGCTGACATCCCTGCGTCGGTGAAGGACGCGCTGGAAATTATCCCGGTGAGCCATGTCGACGAAGTGCTTGCCCAGGCACTCACCCAGCCGATGACTCCGATCGAATGGACCGACGCCGACGAACAGGCGACCGAACCGGTCGTTCATTCGCCAGTTGGTGGGGAAGGGGCGACGGTTCGTCATTAGCCCTTTGACTTGGGGGCAGGAAATGGCCTTAAATCGGGTTTTATTCAATGCGCCGCGAGTCCCGCGGCATCCATTTTCCGGGAGCGTAATGGCATGAACAAGCAGGAACTCATCGGCCATGTCGCAGACCGCGCCGGACTTTCCCGCAATGATGCGAGCCGCGCTGTCGAGACCATGCTCGAGGTAATCACCTCGACCCTGAAGCGTGGCGATGAGGTTCGACTGGTCGGTTTCGGCAATTTCTCCGTGACGAGGCGCAAGGCCTCGACGGGGCGCAACCCGAGGACCGGCGAGCCGATGCAGATCAAGGCCACCTCCCAGCCGAAGTTCCGGCCCGGAAAGGTGCTGAAGGACGCGGTGCAGTAGAATTCACAGCCGGGCGCCGGGGCGGCTGGACAGCGAACCAACCCTCGCTTAAGGGCCCACTTCCATTGCGGGCATGGGCGCGTAGCTCAGCGGTAGAGCACACCCTTCACACGGGTGGGGTCACAGGTTCAATCCCTGTCGCGCCCACCATGCCCCGGACAAGGCGACAATCTTCAAAGCAGCCTTGACGGAAGGTCGGACGGCGGTTTCAGGCCTGGCCGATGTCCCGCAGCAGGGCGGGGAACCAGCTCACCGAGGTGTCGAAGGGCTTGCCGCCCCTGATCCGCTCAAACTCGATGACGCGTAGTTCGTCACCGCGCTCCTCGTCCTGGCCGACGACGCCGGATTCCCCGCGAAGCGCTGCCTCGACGGCGTGGGAAGTACACTCGCGGATGAGGGCAAGGTCGGCCTCGTTGGCTGCCGCCGAGCGCGCGAAATAGCCGCTTTTCTGGACCAGTATTTTCTCGGCTCCGAGACCGGCCGCGAACTGTTTTGCGAACCACTGGCCGGGATTGATCTTGTCGAGCTGGACATGGCCGAAGGGATCGCGCGGCACGTCCTCGCCGGCCGCTTCCATCGCAGCCACGATCTCGGGAACGCCGGCACCTTCCGAGATGAAGAGATTGACGCCGTCCTTCTCGTCCATGATCGAGCGAAGCCGCCTCGTCTCCTCGGCGATGTCGAACGGCCGCTCCGGCACATAGACCCCGTGGACGTCCCAGCGGGCCGCGGAATTTTCCACCCACTCGGCAAAACGGGTCCGGCGGACCCACTGGTGGTGGGCAAGGGCGGTTGCAGCGGTCAGCCATCCGCAATTGCGGCCCATCACCTCGTGGACGATCAGCATCCGCGGGTTGGATGAATGTTCGGCGATGACGTTGCGGGCGAAGATCGCGCCCTGTTCGGCGGCGGTCCATGCGCCGAGCGACTGGCGAACCGGTACGACGTCATTGTCGATCGTCTTCGGCAGGCCAACGACGGTGAGCTTGTGGCCGATGCCCTCGAGGTAGGAAGCAAGGTCGGCGGCGGCGCCGTTGGTGTCATCCCCGCCGATCGTGTGGAGAATATCGACGCCATCGCGGGTGAGCTGCTCGGCCGCGACGTGGAGGGGATCTTCGCCTTCCGGGACGAGCCTTCGCTTGACGCAGTCCTCGACGTTGGTGAGCTTTACCCGGCTGTTGCCGATCGGGCTTCCGCCAAATGCGTGCAGCCGTCCAGCGACCGCCCGCACCTCGTCGGTGACCTCGGCGAACTCCCCGGTAAGAAGCCCCGCATAGCCATTGCGGTAGGCGATGATGCGAACGTCCGGGGCAAGCTCCGTGTAGCGCTCGATCAGCCCGGCGACGGCCGAGGAGAGACAGGGCGCGAGGCCGCCGGCGGTAAGCATGGCAACGGTTTTCACGGACACGCCGCTATTCTGCCAATTCCCCGCGGCTGATGCCAGCCCAACCGATCAAGGGGTAACTAGGCGAGATAGCCTGGCTGGAACCCGCAAAGCCGGCGAAGCTCGTTCCAGTCGCTGAACTGGATCTCGCGGCCGCGCCGGCGGATCAGTCCCTGGCGTTCGAGGTCGGCGAACACCCGGTTCACATTGACCGATGTCTGGCCGGTGATGTCCGCGATCTGCTGCTGGGTGAAGGGATTGATCATGCTCTGGTGCGCGGGATCTATTCCCATGCGCACGGCCGTTTCGCACAGCAGGTGAGCAACCCGGGCGGTCGAATCCCGGCGGCCCGTGTTGACGAGCCATTCATAGCCGATCGCGTTCTGGCGCTGGACCAGCTTCCAGAAAAAGCGCGCGACCTCCGGGTTGGCATTGACGATGGCCTCGAAGTCCTCGGCCTTGCCGACCAGCACCTCGCTGCGGATGATTGCCTGCAAGCCATAGCCGGCAACGCCTTCGTGGGGGAGAATTCCTTCGCCGGGGAAACGCAACGAGACGATCTGCCGCCTGCCGCTGCCGTCATTCTTGAACTTGGCAAGGATGCCGGAGCGGACCAGCATGACCTCGTCGCGGGGAAGGCCGGGCTCGCGGAAGGGGCGTCGAGGTTCAACATGGACCACCTTGTGGGGCATGTTGATGAACAAATCGGCGAGTTCAGGATCCAGTCCTGCTTGCAAAAGCCTGTCGCGCACGGTCACCCCGGAATCCTCCGGGACGCGCGCCCGTCGAATCGTCATTCCACCTCCTCTCCCCTGTGGAGGTCCGATGCGCTGCTTGCCTCATCGGCGCAAGAGGAGACTATAACGTATCACCATTGTGGATGCTAATTAAGAGTTAACCAGCGTTCAGATAGCCATATGTTAAGCCGCTGAAGGTCGGGACCGGCCAGTGGCACAGC
>CAZQLI010000246.1:0-3115 GCA_964594145.1 uncultured Sphingomonas sp.
AAGAAAAAGCCCATCGTCTGCCGGTTCTGCTTTCAGTGCCGCTTGTTACGTGCATGTTACCAGTGATGATTGGAGTGCTGATGCTTCCGGCCGTGATCCGCACGATCCGGACCGTCATTCCTGCAATTGGGGGGTAGGGAGATGAAACCGACAGTCTCGCTAAGCCTGTTGATCGCTCTCGGCGCTGCTTCGTGCAGCAGCGGCGATGTTGAGGTCCGATCCATCAGTTCGTCGCTCAGCCAAGGCCGCCAGCCGGCGGACGTCCGCGTCGCAGAGGGCAACAGCCAGCTTGCGATTGGTAACGTGGGTCTTGCGATCGAAGCCTATCGCAAGGCGCTTCGCGAAGACCCGGCAAGCGTAGACGCCTTGCTTGGCCTCGCCGAAAGCTACGACCGGATGGGACGGGGCGACCTCTCCCGCCGCCAATATGAGCTGGCACTCGCTCTCACCCCGAACAATAGCGAAGTTTATTCAGAGTTTGCCCAGTCCCTGCAGGCGCAGGGAAAGGCCGAGGAAGCCGCGCAGGTCAAAGCTGAACTTGCAGAGCGCATTGTCGCCCCCGAGGCAATGCGTGAAGTGCCGGGTTCGGTTCCTGTGCTGCCGCCGCCACCGGCTAAGAGTGTGACGGTCGCTCTTGCGCCGCCGCGTTCCTTGCCGGTGGCGGTTGAGCGCCCAGCTGGAAACGGGATGCGTCTTGAACGAATTTCCCTTCGCGAGGTCGCTCTTGTAACCCGGCCGGAGGCCCCCCGCTGGGAATCAACGACGGTCGCGCGGACCGCGACCCGCACGACAATCCATTTCGAGAAAAGGCCGCCGGCTAGCGTCACGCTGCTCAACGCGGCCCGCGTGCAAGGCCTCGCCGCTCGCACACGAGCATATCTTTCGGGCCGGGGCTTTTCTGGGGCCGAGATCGGTGATGCGCCCGCCACACGGCCGAAAAGCGTAATCCTCTATTCGAAGGACAGCATCGCACGGGCAGAGCGGCTGGCTGCCCAATTTGGATTTGCGCTCGAACGTCAACTGGCCAATCAGCCCGGCGTAACAATCCTGCTTGGTCGCGACGCAGCGCGAGCGCCAGTTCTCAGGCCGAACGCATGATTTACTTGGCAGCGCTCATCCTGGCGCTGACTGACACTGCGGCGCCGCCGGTTGCTTCAGAACCGCCGGCAGAAACAGAGTCGCAAATTTCCCTGGCCGAAGCCGGAAGGGCCATTGCGGCAGGACGACTTGACCAGGCCCGCCGAATTCTCGGCATCGCACTCGCTGCAGGTGTGAAGGGAGAACCGGTAGACAGGCTCCTCGCGGACCTGGCTTACGCAAGCGGCGATTATCATCAGGCGCTGCAATTATATAAATCACTGCTTTCCAGCCACCCGAACGAGGTATTGCTGCTGGAAAGAGCGGGGATCGCGGCCCTTCGCTTGCGCAGGACTGACGAGGCAACCTCACTGCTGGACCGGGCAACGCGCCAGCCCGGCGCCGGCTGGCGCGCCTGGAATGCCCGGGGCGTGGCCGCCGACCGGGAAGGCAGGTGGGACGAGGCGGACGCCGCCTATGCCCGGGCAATCGAGCTCGATGCTTCTCATGCCGAGATCCACAACAACATCGGCTGGTCGCTGATGCTTCGGGGCTTATGGAGTGACGCCCTGGCAAGTTTTGAACGGGCCGCTCAGGCGGATCCGGGTCTCACCCGCCTGAAAAATAATATCGAGTTGGCTCGCGCGGCCCTTTCAGCGGAACTTCCCTATCGGCTCGCAGGCGAAGGCGATGAAGCTTACGCGGCACGGCTGAATGACGCCGGCGTCGTTGCTGCCTCTGCCGGCCAGGAGGACAAGGCCAAGGCTGCCTTTGCCCAGGCGATCGAAGTGAGGAGCCGATGGTACGCGAAGGCGGCGGAAAACCTGGCCGCTCTGGGCAAGAATTAAATGGCCTTGCTGGCTAGCGCGCCGACATGGATGGCGGCGCTACTTCTCCTCCTCTTACTCGCTGGCGCAGCTGAGGACGCTTGGCGGCTCCAGATCAGCGACTGGATATCAGGCATGATCGCCGTCCTGGCATTTGTCGCTGTTGCAATGGCGGGGCCGATTGTCGGCCTTTGGCAGAACATCCTCTTGTTTGTCGCCGTGCTGGTGATCGGGACCATGATGTTTGCCCGCGGATGGATGGGAGGGGGCGACATCAAGTTGCTCGCCGCCAGCGCGCTCTGGTTCGATCTCTCGAGCGGATGGCGCCTCCTCGTGGCGATAACGATCTCGGGAGGTATCGTTGCTCTCGGGGTCATTCTTGTGCGGAAGCTTCCGTGGCCCGAGCAGATGCGTGAGCGGATATTGCTGTTGAAACGGCGGGAAGGCATTGCTTACGGCATAGCAATCGCGCTTGGTGTTGCGCTGATGGCCTATTGGTTACGTAATTGAGATCCTTTGTTTTACTGTCCCTTGCCCTGGCTTCCGCTCCAATAGCGGCCGCGCCCGCTATTGTTGCGGCCGACGGGCAATGGGCCGCGTTGGAGCAGGGCCAGACCTGCGAAGCCGCGGCACGTTCGCTCGATGTTGTCCACAAGGACCGTCAGCCGGCGCGCGCCAGTGTCTCCTTCGACGCCGGAGGCCCGCGCAACGGCCAGTTCGCCGCCCGGCTCAGCCGTACGCCACGAAATGGGGCGACGGTGATGCTGTACGTTGGGGACCAGCCATTCCTCCTTACTTCCCAGGGCGACATGGCCTGGAGCCGGGGACCAAGGCAGGAACAGGCGATCATCGCAGCCATGCGGGTCCACGGCGGTATGCGGATCGAGGCAAGAAGCCCCGGCGGACGCCGGATCGTCGATCGTTACAGCCTGGCAGGTGCCCCGCTGGCAATTGACGCCGCTGCTGCCTGCGCCGCGGCACTGGTAAATCCCTGAATTATCTTATATTGGCGCCAGCCTGCCATGAGCGCTGATACCAACCTGATGCCGATTCCCGGCCCCGTCGACCCCGTGCCCGTTCCGCGCGCCGCGAGCCCATGTGCCGACGGCAAGATCGAGTTGATCGGCCTGCCTCGGGAAGGAATACGTGAGCAGCTGGAGCTTGCTGGGCTGGAGCCGCGACAAGCGAAGCTTCGCGCCAAGCAGATCTGG
>CAZQLI010000247.1:0-3087 GCA_964594145.1 uncultured Sphingomonas sp.
ATCAGCTCACTGGCGACCGAAAAGGAGAATGGTCGTTAATTGTGACAAAGAATTGGAGGATGACGTTCCGCATTAACGCGGCCAATGCCATCGAAGACATGGACCTGGAGGATTATCACTGATGGCAGTCAAGCTGCACAAGAGCTTCGCGGTTCATCCGGGAGAGTGGTTGCGTGCTGAGCTTGTCGAACCCTCTGGGCTCAAGATTACCCAGGCGGCCGAGAAGCTGCACGTAACTCGGCAGGCCATGAGCAACCTGCTCAATGGGCACCAGGGTCTTTCGGCTGAGATGGCGATCCGCTTCGAAAAGGCATTCGGCGTACTGGCCGATACGTTAATGCGGATGCAGGCAGCGTATGAATTGGCGCAAGCCCGTGAGCATGAGGACGAGATCGTCGTTGACGCTCTGGCTGCGTAACAGTCAAATACAACGGCCCCTCATTTCCTTTGCGTCGTAGGCAATCACTGGGCACAAGTTGGGACAGACCAGCGAACCCAGGTTGGAAGCCCAAGCAGATCAGGCTTAACCGACGGCTGAATTGGATTGCCCTGAGTCCACCACCCATTCCGGTCATTGGCGACCCACGCGGACTACATTTGTTCATCTTCATGGCGCTAGAGGCAGCGCCATGTTGCGGTTTGTCCTTTGGATGCCCTTCGCCCTCGGCGCCTGCGCCACCGCACCCATCACCCCAGCGACACCCGTCCCTGAAGTCCGGCCTGTCGTCGCCCAGGATAATCTCCAGGGTCGCTGGACCCTCACTGCGGTCAATGGGCGACAGGTCAGCGGTCTCTGGTTCGAACTCGGTGGTGAAGGAATTGGGGCCATCACCAAAGTGGGGAATTCTATCTATGTCGCGACACCGCAGCCTCGCACGCGAGCTTACCTAGGATGCAACTATTGGTATCCTAATGGTTGGGCGCGAAACGGCGATAAGCTCACCTTCGGGATCGAAATGTCCCGTAGAACTGAAATCGGGTGCGATGCAGCCAGAATGGCTCTGGACGACGAGGTCTATGCAATCCTTCGCAAAACCATGACGATGGAGTTCCTCCCGCCCAACCGCTTACGCCTCATAAATGAGAAAGGCACCCTGGACCTCTCCCGCAACGAGAATTGAAGCGTTAGCTAATGTCCGGTTTCCAGCCTTTTTTGCCCTGGCCGAGGTCGAGCCATTTCCGGACATTCCGCGATCAACGCGTCGATCGCAAAGCAGCCCACGATTCAGATCGGAACCAGTCGCACGCCAACCCGGGCTTGGCAGCTTTCAACCTGTCGAATTCCGCTTTGGGTGCGACGCAGGCAATGCCGAGATACGCAAGATTGGGACAGTGAGCCAATGGCGCGAGGCTCTTGTCGGCGAGCCTTGTCGAAACGCCGAGAAATGCCTTGAGCGAAGGAAGGCCCGCAAGCGGTTGAAGGCTGGCAATCTTGTAAGGACTCCACATCCCGCCTTCGATCCCGATAACCTCAAGGTGATGCGCTTCACGAAGCCAATCCAGGTCCGCCATCTTCTTGGGATTGGTGATGATCAGGGTGCGGAGCGCCGGAAGATCAAGCAGAGGTCGAAAGTCCGCGATATTCCTCGGGCTGTCGATGCTGAGGAAGGCAAGCTTCTCCAGTCCAAGCAGAGGTGTGAGGTCCTTCGCGACCATAGGCCACTCAAGCTCAAGCCGTTCGAGATTCGCGAGCTTGCCGATCTCGTCCAGAAACGGTTGATCGATGTTCCCGCTGATCAGATGCCGCAGGTTCTTCCGTTCGCCCAAGCCCCGGTAATTGAGCTTCTGCCGCCCGATCCAGGCTTTCGTGGCATCAACGGGAATGTCGCGGGCCTCGCTGTAAGCGTGCTTCTTACGCCATTCCGAAAAGTCCCGATCCACGTGCCCGCGAAAGCGCGCATTCAATGCGTTTTCCAGAGTTTGATGCATATCCAATTCCTGCATCTAACCTCGTCTCCCTTTGTGAAGTTAATTGCAGTCCAGCGTTAATGTCTGATTTCCACCTCGAACTGGCGCAAGATTGGTCGCCCCGATCAGTCTGGCAGGTTGCCGATCCGGGCCTGCCGCCGGGCGATCGGCGATTTTGAGCTTGCAGCCGCCCCGGCCTGGACCTGCCGCTTGCCTGCGGCCCAATCAGCTTCTAGCTAGGCGCGGCTGTGCCCGCCCCCGTGGCGGAATTGGTAGACGCGCTCGACTCAAAATCGAGTTCCGAAAGGAGTGTCCGTTCGAGCCGGACCGGGGGCACCAGCTTCATCAATTATCTATATCTCTGCCATCTGGCGGCCCATCCATTGTTGGATAAGATGCGCGAATGGACGTGGGCACGGGGGCGACCTCCGATTCGCAGCATGAGCATGACCTCGAAGCGCTTGAGCTGAAGCGCATTCGCCTGCTCGCGTCGATAGCGCTGATGGGCGGCGCCGGGCTCATTATCGCCTTTCCGTTCGCTCTCCGTGCAGGCGCCGAGTTTTTCCTGCCTGTCACCGCGGCGCTGGTGGTGGCGATCGCCCTCGTGCCGATGCTCGAATGGTTCGAGCGGCGCGGAGTGCCTTCGAAGCTTGCCTCGTTCCTCTGCGTCGTCGTCTTCCTGGCCATCGCCATCTTCGCGATGGCCGCGATCGTCATCCCGGCGATCGACTGGGTCGTCCTGATCCCCCAGCGCATCGACCGCGTGACCGACGCGCTGGCGCCGATCATCGACCTTTATTCCAATCTCGAGAAATTCATCGACAAGACGGCAGCCCGGATCTCGATGGAGGCCAGCGAGGCGCGGACTGTCCGCGTGGAAACTCCAAACTCGCTGCTCGGCATCATCACTGCCTCGGCTCCCCATGCCGCGGTCCAGCTCTTCTTCGCGTTGCTGGTGATCTATTTCTTCCTCGCTGGCTGGACCGGGATGCGAAAGCGCACCATCGTCAGCCGCGGAAGCTTCGAGGGAGCGCTCACCACTGCCCGGGTGATCCAGCAGACCGTCGATGCAACCTCGACCTATATCGGCACGATCACGGTCATCAACGTCTGCCTCGGCGCCCTCACGGCGACCATTCTCT
Organism: uncultured Sphingomonas sp.; assembly: GCA_964594145.1. Lineage (GTDB taxonomy): Bacteria > Pseudomonadota > Alphaproteobacteria > Sphingomonadales > Sphingomonadaceae > Sphingomicrobium. Next base: position 3,051 of record CAZQLI010000247.1, read on the forward strand.
GGCTGCTCGGCATGGATTCGCCGGTGATGTGGGGCGG
>CAZQLI010000248.1:0-3083 GCA_964594145.1 uncultured Sphingomonas sp.
GACGAAGTGCGCGGTGCGCCGGGTCCCGTTGGTCACGTCTGACAGGCGATTGCCCGGTGCAATCGGGACCTGGCCGGCATCCGTCGTCAGGCGAATGTCCGACATTACCCAGTCGGCGTTGACATAATTGGCCCTGGTCGCTGCCAGCTCTTCAAGCTTGGCCGGCCGCAGCTCGGCCGGCAGCCCCTGGCGGCGCCGCTGGGTGCGGTCGCTGAGCAGGCCCTGGCGGTTCATCCCGATGATCGGCGCGAAGCCGAAATTATTGATGAAGGTGCCATTTTCGATGACATCGGTCTGCGGCGACTGCGCCCGGAATCCCCGGTGCCAGATCCGCGACGCAAAGCTGAGCCTTGCAGACTGGCCGGGGGCAAGCGGCTTGGCAAAGCGGTAGATCCGGTAGCCGAACTCCTTGTCATCCGAGACGAGCCTGGCGCCCTCGATATCGAGCCGTTGATATTCCGCCTCGCGGCTTCCCGAGCGGACATGGACGTCGCTTATCGGCGCATCCGTGTCATTGCGCAGGAGATAGCTTCCTTCCGCGACCAGCCTGCGCTCGCGTGGAAAAAGTTCAACGTCGAGCTTGACCTCGGTGACCACCGGCCGGGGGAGATTCTCATATTTGAGATATTTGCGCTCATATTGCGCCTGGTAGGCCTCCACGTCGTCCGAGGTTTCGTAGCGGTTGAGCTTGCTGATGTTGTAATAGGCGAAGGCGCCCGTCGCGGCCATCGCCAACGCTGCGACGCCGGCGATCGCGAGTGGCGCGGCGCCGGCCTGGCGCCGGGCGCGGCGAAGCCTCGCCATCAGCCCGAGCTCGGTGCCGCGCGGCCAGAGCAGGTGGCCTGCGACCGCCAGGATGACCGCAAAGCAGAGCCAGTAGAACTGCAGGGTCGCGGCGCCCTTCCAGAAGCTCCCGGCACCCATGAAGTCGCTCAGCGGTACGAAGGGCGACGAGGCATAATTGTAGAGCGGGTTTCCATAGCCCATGTTGGCCAGGAAGATGGTGCCGACGAACCAGATGAAGATGAGCGCCCAGCCCACATATTTGTTGGGGCTCAGGAGCTGGAAGAAGACCGCGAGGATCGCGATCAAAAGCCCGTCGATGGCGGCCGGGACGATGAACCAGCCGAAATATTGCGGGATGCCGACGAAGTTCGCGCCCTCCACCAGCTGGTAGAAAAGGCCGGTCGCCATCGCGGCCAGGTTGACCGCCAGCAGGACGATGAAGATTGCGATGATCTTCGGGACGGTGATCACCCAGCTGGGGACCGGAGTCGAATCGAGGATCTCGTTGAGCTTGCGATCGCGCTCGCGCCAGACCAGCTCGCCGCCATAGAAGGCGGCGATCATGATGAGGATCGCGGAAAAGCCGCCCCGGACCGAGTTGATGGTCGCCGAAAGCGTCGGATAGTCCGAGGTCCCGTATGTCTGCTGTCCGAGCCAGAGGGTCGCGGCGGTATTGGCGACTGCGAACAGCGCCAGCACGATGAGGCCCGGGCTGGTCAGCACCTGGCGCACCTCGACCCTCAGCCGCACCATGAACTGCGCGAAGCGGGACGGGCTCGCGTCGCGGGCAGTGACCGCGCCGCCGCCCAGCAGCGGTTCGGCGGCGGCGGCGCGCTCTTCGCGGGCGCGCGCCTTCTCGAGCCGTCGAAGCTTGCGGCGCGATGGCGCCCGCTCGGTCATGGTGAAGCGCCAGGCCGTGACGGCGAGGAACAGCAGGCCCCAGCCGATCGTCAGCAGCCGGTTGACCAGCATCGTCCCGTCGAGGTCGACCAGCCGGCCGTTGAGCTCGGCCTGGGTCCAGTAGCGGGTGGCCTCGCGGAGCGCGCCGTTGCCAAGCGGCTCGAACAGGGCAAAGGGCTGACGATACTCGATCTGCTGCCCGGCGATGCTGACGGTGACGAGATAGCCCATGACCAGCAGGACCGCGCCGATATAGGAAGCCATCATCGAGCGCATGATCGTCGCAAGGGCGAAAAGAAGCGCGCTCGCCATGAAGATGTTGGGGAGCGAGAAAAGCGCGAAGTTCCACAGATAGTAGGACAGGCGCTGCGGCCCGACCGTCTCCGGGTCGACCCACGGCATCATCGATCCAAGGCCCATGCCCAAGGGCACGGAGAGGTAGCCGAGCCATGCGATTGCAAGGCCGCCGAGGAAGCGGCCGAGGACGATCTGCATCCTCGTAACCGAGGTCGCGCGGACGATCGGTGCAAAGCCGCTGCTGTCGTCGCGGACGATCGCGTTCGCGACAAAGGCCGTGATGACGAACAGGTAGAACAAGGTAAGAAGCGCCGAGGCTACCGCGATCGCGTAAGGCGAATTCTCGTGGATCGAGCCGGGCGTCCCGATGCTGACATTCTCGCTCGCTGTCAGGCCAAAGCCGAGCAGGAAGAAGATTGCAGCGGACACCCAGAATACCGGGTTCCTGAGCTGGTAACGGATTTCGAATCCGATGATTCCGGCGAGCATGACGCTACTCCTGCTCAGGCCGCTCGGCGGAGGTTGGACAGCGTCGAGAAATAGACGTCCTCAAGCCCGCCCTCGACCGGCTCGAAGCCCGGGGGCGCGCTGTCCGAGAGGACGTGGATGATGGTGTTCCCGGCAAAGAGCCTGGTCGATATGACCTCGTGCTCGGCCTGGTACTGCTCGAGCTCGCCATGGTCGATCGTCTTCTTCCAGACCTTTCCGCGGGTCGAGGCGATGAGGTCGGCGGGTTTCCCTTCCAGCTGCAGCCGGCCGTTGGCCAGCACCGCCATGCGCGGGCAAAGATCGGCGACGTCGTCGACGATATGGGTCGAGAGGATGACGACCACATTGTCGCCAATCGCCGCAAGGAGGTTGAGGAAGCGGTTGCGCTCCTCGGGATCGAGGCCGGCGGTCGGCTCGTCGACGATGATCAGCTCGGGGTTGCCGATCAGCGCCTGGGCGATGCCGAAGCGCTGCCGCATGCCGCCCGAGAAGCCGGCAAGGGTCTTGTTGCGCACCGCCCAGAGGTTCGTCTGGTTAAGCAATGTCTCGACGCCGCTGGCGACGAACAGCAGCAGCACCATCGCGAAGAACCCATCGAAGCTTTCCGCATT
>CAZQLI010000249.1:0-3069 GCA_964594145.1 uncultured Sphingomonas sp.
AGATAAAACGGTCTTGCCGTGTTGTCTGCTGAACCGGTCTGGGTATTATCCATGGCGCGTACCTCGTTTGGTGTCCGTGGCGTGGAACAGTCTTTGTTATACACCCCTGTAGTATCAAAATCAATGCTATTACTACACAATAAAAAACGCCCCGTTCCTAGGATCTGTCTTTATCCTAAGAACGGGGTTTGTTCATCCGTACTGGGTCAGCGTATCTTGTGGTGACCGAACCGGTCGTAAAGAAAGGCTGCAAGCCACGGTTCGAGCAGTACGCATATAGCCAAGTACTTGCGCTGCGTTGCATGCTCCTGACGATCCTTCAGAATCATCCGAGCTTGTTGACGGGCATTCATACCGTGGTTGAGCAGACTTGAGGCACGCATCCAGTGAAAGCGGTTGTTGCGCATCCACTGCTTGTTACCACCGGGTGCAGAACAGCCTCCAGCTGGTGACTTCCATGTTGCAGCTGCAGGAGCGGGAAGTTGATGAGGAGGCGCGGGGCCAGCTGGAACTGGCTCGCGACCGGATCCTGTCGGTTGCGCTGCTTCACCGGCGGCTTTGGCAATCGGAAGACCTGAAGCACCTCAATCTCCAGACCTTCTTTTCCGAGCTGGTCGACGGGCTGATGCGGACCTGGGCGGACGAATGGCGCGACCAGCTCGTGCTGGACGTCGAGCCAATCCGCTTCCCGGCGCACGAGGCGCTGCTGCTTGCGCTGGTGGTCAGCGAGTTGCTGACCAACGCGGTGAAGCATGCCTATGGAGGGAAAGCGGGCCCTCTAAGTCTTGTTGCCCGAACCCAGGGCGACGATGCCGTAAGCATCACCGTTGCGGACCAAGGGGTTGGTACGGACGGAACCGGTCGGGCTGGAAGCTTCGGATCGCGGCTCGTTCAGCGGCTGGTTGGCAATATGCGCGGCGAGATCGAGGTCGCTCGGACCAACCCTGGTTCTTCGATCACGCTCCTCGTGCCGATGACCGGAGTGAGTTAGTCGCTTCTCTCAATTGCCTTGTTATGACACTCGCAAACTAGCTCTTAGTGAGCTCGCCAAGTAAATTGGTTGGCTGGCGAGGATCGGGAACGACAACGGATCGCAATGCCCGATTGATATGGTCAGCTGGGGCGCCATTTGCGGGCCTACAACTTATGTGCCAGCGCCCGGCCATTCGGCCTGTCCAAGATGCTCCGCGAGAAAGTCGATTAGCACCTGGACACTGAGCGGCCTTAAGGAACCGGGAGGCGTCACGAGGTACATGCCGATCGGTGGGGCTGCCCAGTCGGCGAGGATTTCTTCCAGCGCACCGGACGCGAGTTCCCGCCACACGACAAAATCCGGCTGCATCGCGATCCCGACCCCTGCCACGAGGGCTGGGACAATGACGTCGGCGTTATTGGCCTGCAGGCGGCTTGGCACTCGCACCGTCCATTCGCCGGCGGTCGCATGGTGAAGGCGCCACAGGTCCGGCGTCTTTGCATTGGAATAGTGGATGCCGCTGTGCCGCTCGAGCTCGATGGGATGGCTCGGCCTGCCATATCGTTCCAGGTAGGATGGAGCTGCGACGATCGGGCGACGGACCTCCCTTAGACGCCGTGCGCGCAAGGAAGAGTCCGGCAGGGCCGCAACTCTCAGCGCCAGGTCATAGCCTCGTGCGACCAGGTCTTCGTGCGCGTCGCTGAGATAAAGGTCGAGCGCTACATCGGGATATTGCTCCAGGAATTTTGGAATGAGCGGCGCTACCTGCACGATGCCGAGCGACATTGGCGCGGTCATCCGCACCAGGCCCGACGGCGTTGCCGCCTTTGCCGAGGAAGCTGCCTCCGCGGCGAGGCCTTCCTCGAGGACCAGCCGGGCGTGGTCGAGCACGGCCCGGCCGGTTTCAGTGAGGGTGAGCTTGCGCGAGGTCCGGTGAAAAAGCGGGACATTCAGCCGCTTTTCGAGCCTGGTGATTGCCTTGGAGACAGTCGGTTTCGACAGTTTCAGTTCCTCGGCCACCCGCGCGAATGAGCCGAGGTCGGCCACCTTCGCAAAAATTGCCCATGCTTCGAGGTCTGGAAGACGCATCGTGCAAAATCCTTCACCGATGAGTTTCTAACGGTTCTATTTCTTTATGATGCTCCGGTCCCTAGATGGGTTGCAACGCATTTCGCAAGGAGACGCATTGTGATCGAGCTTCGCCCCTTCAACGAGCTTGGTGGCGCCGACCATGGTTGGCTCAACGCCAAGCACCATTTTTCCTTTGCCGGCTATCATGATCCGAGCCGCATGGGCTGGGGAAGCCTCCGGGTCTGGAACGATGACACGATCCAGCCGAAGACCGGCTTTCCGCCGCATCCCCACTCGGACATGGAAATCATCACCTATGTCCGCAAAGGGGCCATCAGCCACCGCGACAACCAGGGCAATTCCGGCCGCACCGAGGCCGGCGACGTACAGGTGATGTCGGCCGGCAGCGGGATCGCGCACTCGGAATATAATCTCGAGGACGAGGTCACCCAGATCTTCCAGATCTGGATCCTGCCCACCGAAAAGGGCGGCCAGCCGTCCTGGGGCGCACGCCCATTCCCCAAGGGCGAGCGTTCCGGCAGGTTCGTGACGCTTGCATCGGGGTTCGATGGCGATGGTGACGCCCTCAAGATCCGTACCGATGCACGCGTGGCGGGTGCGACGATCAAGGCCGGCGAGACTGTCGAATATGATCTCGGCAAGGACCGCCTTGGCTATCTCGTTCCTGCCGTCGGTGCCGTCGAGATCGAGGGCCAGCGCGTCCATGCACGCGACGGCGCCGCGATCAAGGACCTCGATATCATCCGCGTGACCGCGATCGAGGACAGCGAAGTCGTCCTCGTCGACGCCAGCGCCTGATCAAGCTCCCCCGGCGCGCCGCTCGCCTCCCTTGGCGGCGCGCCACCCCTTTTTCCCCGGAGAAAATATATGACCCGTAGACTTGCAATCATTGCCGCGCTCGGCGTTTCCGTCCTGTCGGGCGTCGCCATCGCCCAGGGCGACGCCATTACCCAGGACCCGGCAAGCGTCCGCTCGGGAAGCTATGTGCTCGATCCCGCTCACGG
>CAZQLI010000250.1:0-3040 GCA_964594145.1 uncultured Sphingomonas sp.
AGCGGCGGTGGCGGGCGACGGTCGCGCCGCGGCAACTGCGCCTGGTAGGCAACGCCGCAATGCTCGACGCAGTAGGGGTAGCCCGGGTTGGCGGCCTCGCCGCAGAAATAAAAGTCGGGCTCGCCGGGATGGCCCATCGGCCAGCGGCAAACGCGGTCGTTGAGGTCCAGCAGCGACGTCTTGTCGGCGACCTCGGGGCTGGGCTTCGCCGGGACCAGCCGGCGCGGCGGTGCCGGCGGGATCGGGGCCTGGGTGTCGCCCGGGCCCTGGCGGATGAAACCGCCCGGACCGACCGAGCGATACTGGACCGCCTGGGGGTCGGGCTGCGGCCGCTGCGGCTGGGACGGGGCAGCAGCCGGAGCTGAAGCGCGCTCGTTGCTGGCGGCCGCCTCGCGCGGCGCCGAAACCGGGGCTGCCTTGGGCGCAGGGGCCGGCTTTGCCGCCTTGGGCGCGGGAGCGCTTCGTGCCTTCTTTTCCTTTTCCTCGCCGGCCTTGACCGGCGACGGGCGCGACTCGAGACCGAGCCGGTGCGCCTTGCCGATGACCGCGTTACGGCTGACGCCGCCCAGTTCCTCGGCGATCTGGCTGGCGGTGGCGCCCTTGCTCCACATCGCCTTGAGGCGCTCGATGCGCTCTTCAGTCCAGCTCATGCTATTTTCTAACTCCAAGCGTTGTTGCGTGCCGCCACGGCAGCCGATAGGCGATTGCCGCGTGAACGACCAGACTCCCTCTTGGGTTCGTAGCGAACCTGGAAAGCCCAGCCTCGAAGGCGTCAATTGGGGCGGCCTTAAGACCCTCTATATCAAGGAGGTCATGCGGTTCTTCAAGGTGCAGCTGCAGACAGTGTGGGCACCGGCCGTCACCACCCTCCTTTACCTGGTGATTTTCACGGTCGCGCTCGGCCGCGAGGGAAGGACCGTCCTTGGTGTCCCCTTCGCCGACTTCATCGCCCCGGGCCTTATCGTGATGGCGATGATCCAGAACAGCTTTGCCAATTCGAGCTTCTCGCTCCTCGTCGGCAAGATCCAGGGGACCATCGTCGATTATCTGATGCCACCGCTGTCGACAGGTGAACTGATCGCCGGGCTGGTGGGCGCCGCCGTGACCCGCGCCTTCCTCGTCGGCTTCGCGGTCTGGGTGATCATGGCATTGTGGCCCGGAGTCGGCGTCGGGGTCATTCACCCGCTGTCGGTGCTGTGGTTCGGGCTGATGGGATCGCTGATGCTGGCCTTTCTCGGCCTGCTGACCTCCGTCTGGGCCGAGAAGTTCGATCACGCGGCTGCGGTGACCAATTTCGTGGTTGCGCCGCTCTCGCTCCTGAGCGGGACATTCTACTCAGTCGAGCAATTGTCGCCGGTCTTCCAGGCGATCAGCCATGGAAACCCCTTCTTCTATGTCATCTCGGGGTTCCGCCATGGCTTCCTCGGCGAGGCCGATTCGCCGATCTATCTTGGGGGAGCGGTGCTGCTTTTCGTCAACATCATCCTCTTCATCCTCTGCTACGCGCTCCTCAAGAGCGGCTGGAAAATCAAGAACTAGAGCAATTTCAACGACTTGGGTCGTTATGCTCGGTGAACGATTGATAACGACAGCGTTCAGCACCTGATCAAGCGCGGTGGCCCAGAAACGGCGCATCAAGTCGCTTCTCACAGGAGAGCCAGGATGCGTAAGTTCGTTGTTGCCGCGGCCGTTGCCGCTTCCGCCCTTTTCGCCGCCGCCCCGGCGTCGGCCCAATATTATGAGCAGCCCCGTGGCTATGGCTATGGCTACCACGACAATTATGGCCAGGTCCGCCGTCTCCAGGCCCGGATCGACCAGCTGCAGCGCCAGATCAACCACTTCGACCGGGTCAGAATCCTTAGCAACCGCGAGGCGAACCGCCTTCGGTCGCAGTCCCGCACCGTCGAGCGCAATCTGCGCCGCTACGCACGCAATGGCCTCAGCGGACGCGAGCGCTATTCGGTCGAGCGTTCGATCCACAACCTCGAGGTGCGTATTCACCGCGAGGCACGCGACGGTCGCCGCTGGCGCTAGGAAGATTTGGGTCAGTAAGGACCCCGGTACCGCGTAGAACAGGGGCGGCTGACCCAGGGGTTGGCCGCCCCTTTTCCTGTTGCGGGCGCGCTCACTGGATCCAGGCAGGCGCGCCGCTTCGCCGCCCGTAAAAAAGCCGGGCGGATCGCCTTATGACCCGACACTTTCGTTTGATTGGCGTCATGGCTATAGGCTCGCCTAAGGCGGCAGGATCATCCGCCTCTTTTGCCTTTTTGCATCATCGAACGAAGGAGCCACCATGGCCATCACCCCGCTCATGCCCGTTTATCCGCGTTCGCCGGTGCGACCGGTAAGGGGCGAGGGTGTCTATCTCTTCGGTGAGCAGGGCGAGAAATATCTCGATTTCGCAAGTGGCATCGCCGTCAACCTCCTCGGCCATGGCCATCCGCACCTGACGAAGGCGCTCCAGGAGCAGGCGGCGACCCTCATCCACGTGTCCAACCTCTACGGCTCGCCCCAGGGCGAGGCCTTCGCGCAGCGGCTCGTGGACCTCACTTTTGCCGACACCGTCTTCTTCACCAACTCCGGTGCCGAGGCAGTGGAATGTTCGATCAAGACCGCGCGCCGCTATCACCATGTCGCGGGCAACCCGCAGCGCAACCGGCTCATCACCTTCTCCAACGCCTTCCACGGCCGGACCATGGGCACGATCAGCGCGACCAACCAGGACAAGCTCCGCGACGGGTTCGCGCCGCTGCTCGAGGGTTTCGATGTCGTCGAGTTCGACAATCTCGAGGCGGCGCTCGCCGCGATCACCGAGGAGACTGCCGGCTTCCTCGTCGAGCCGATCCAGGGCGAAGGCGGCATTCGTCCCGCGTCCCGGGAGTTCATCACCGGCCTTCGCAAGGCCTGCGACGACCATGGCCTCCTGCTCCTGTTCGACGAGGTCCAGTGCGGCGTCGCCCGGACCGGCCATCTCTACGCCTATGAATATTATGGGGTTACCCCCGACATCATGGCCACCGCCAAGGGCATCGGCGGCGGC
>CAZQLI010000251.1:0-3006 GCA_964594145.1 uncultured Sphingomonas sp.
ATTTCGCGGTCATCGGCGAAGTCACCGACACCGGGAGAATGCAGCTCGAATGGAATGGCGGGATTGTCTGCGACATTCCTCTCGAACCACTGGCGGAAGAGGCGCCCGAATATGACCGGCCCTATCTTGGAAGCGACGAATATCGCTCCTGGGCCGGTGTAAAGCCACTCGGCGAGATCCCGGCGGGCGGGGATGTCGCGGCAGATCTTCTGAAATTGATGGGTTCGCCAAACCTCGCGTCACGACGCTGGATCTGGGAGCAATATGACAGCCAGGTCGGCGCCGACACCGTGCAGCGACCTGGAGGCGATGCCGCGGTCGTACGGGTCCACGGCAGCCGGAAGGCGCTTGCAATCACCACCGACTGCACGCCGCGATATTGCTTCGCCAATCCCTTCGAGGGCGGAAAGCAGGCAATCGCCGAGGCCTATCGAAACCTTTCCGCCGTCGGCGCGACCCCGCTCGCGGTGACCAACTGCCTCAATTTCGGCAATCCCCAGCGGCCCGAGATCATGGCCCAGTTCGTGGGCTGCCTCGACGGCATGGGAGAGGCGTGCCGTGCGCTCGATTTCCCGATCGTCTCGGGCAATGTGTCCCTGTACAATGAAAGCAAGGCTACCGGTGGTGGCAGCGCCATCCTTCCAACGCCCGCGATCGGCGGCGTCGGCCTCATTTCCGACTGGGCGAGGAGCGCTTCCATCGCGTTCAAGGCCGAAGGCGAACCGGTCCTGCTCGTAGGAGGCCTTGGCAGCCATCTCGGTCAGTCCACCTGGCTGAACGAAATTCACGGCAGGCGTGATGGCGAGGCCCCGCCAGTCGATCTCGACCAGGAGCGCAGGCACGGCGAATTTGTCCGCAAGCTCATTGCCGACGGCCTCGTTACCGCGGTTCATGACGTGTCTGACGGCGGGCCGCTGGTCGCCGTCGCCGAAATGGCGCTGGCGAGCGATATCGGGTTCGTGAGTGGTCTTCCGGCCGGCCCGGAGGCCTTTGCCGAGGAGCAGGGCCGCTATGTCATCACGTCAACCAGCGACAATCTCGCGGTCCTTCACCAGCGCGCCGAAGCCGCCGGGATCATCGTCGAGAAAATCGGGCAAACCGGCGGAAGCTCGATCCTCCTCGACAAGGGCGGCGGTCAGCAGGCCCCGGTCCCGCTCGCCGACCTTCGCTCCGCTCACGAGGGATTTTTCCCGGCCCTGATGCGCGGAGAGCTTGGCGCGGGATGAGCGGACCGGTCCCGGAGGTGCCGCTGGCGCAGCGGCTCGGTCTGGGTCCGGGCATGCGCGCCTGGCTTCCGGACATGCCGGCCGAACTGCGCTCCGAAATCGAAAAGGGTTCTCCGTCCTTCACGGAACTCGAGCTTCCCGATCCACCCGTCGACGTCGCCGTGATGATTGTCAGCCACTGCGCGACGCTCGACTGCGAACTTCGGATGCTGCTCCCGCTCATGGCGCCGGGATCCGTGATATGGGTGGGCTGGCCGGAAGGTCAGCAAGACGAGGGGCTCGACGAGGCGATTGTTCGCCGAATTGCCGAACCGCTCCACCTTGCCGACGCGGAAGGGTGCAAGCTTTCCGGGCGATGGTCAGGATTGAAGCTGATGGTGCCATCCGGGAATCCTGAAAATTAGCGGGGATGGATTAGCTCGGCCCGCATCGCTAGTTGTTGCCGCACAATCGGGGGAGATTGCCAATGGGACGCGCCACGGCACTGGCGACTTTGGTCGCGGGTACGCTCGATATTGCCTTTGCAATGATACTCACCTTGCTGTCCGGCCGCGAAATAGGCGCGATGCTGCGCTATGTTGGTTCAGGACCATTTCCACCGGCGAGCGAACTCGGCGCGGTCGGCTCCCTGATCGGGCTCCTGACTCATTTCGCGCTGATGGCCATCATGGCGGCCGTATATATTGCCTTGGCCCGCAGGCGGCGAGCGCTCCTCGACCGGCCGCTGCAATGGGGAACCATCTATGGCCTTGCGACCTATTTCGTCATGAACTGGATCGTGGTCCCGCTACGGTTCGATACCGACTTGCCTCCCAGCCTTCTCTCGGCCTTCACCCAGCTTTTCGCCCATGTCGTGCTGGTCGGAATCCCGATTGCACTCGTCGCGTCGCGAACCATTCGACGGCAGGGATTTGTCTGAGAAATTTTCAACTTGCGAATAGTTCGCATTATCGCGTAAATCGATCTTCATGATCGTTTGCCTCTGTAATGCGATTCGCGAGGACGAACTGAGGGCTGCCGTACGCCAGGGCGCGCCCTGTCCCCGGTCAGCCTATAAGTCGCTCGGCTGCGAGGTGCAGTGCGGATGCTGCCTGCCCTATGCTGCCGAAATCGTCGACGAGGAGCGCGAGCGAATGCTCGCGGTTGACGCACGAGCTGCGTAGATGCGACTAAGACGCATTATTTTTCCCTGATTTCCGCCAATTTTTTGCTTCCTTTTGGACCTCCCGGGCGTTAGGCCCATGGATTGGACGGGAGGTCGTAATGAAGGGCGATCAAAAGGTCATTCAGTTGTTGAACGAGGCGCTCAAGAACGAGCTGACCGCGGTCAACCAATATTGGCTGCATTACCGGCTGCTCGACAATTGGGGCATCGACAAGCTCGCCGAGTTCGAGCGCCACGAATCAATCGACGAGATGAAGCACGCCGACCGGCTCGCCGAGCGCATCCTTTTCCTCGACGGACTCCCCAACTTCCAGATGCTGGGCAAGCTTCGTATCGGCGAGGGCGTCGAGGAAATTCTGAAATGCGACCTCGCACTGGAGCTGGAGGCGGTCGAGCAGCTGAAGGGGGCCATCGCCCATTGCGAACAGGTCCGCGACTTTGTGAGCCGGGACCTGTTCAGCGAAATCCTCGACAATGAGGAAGAGCATGTCGACACGCTGGAAACCCAGTTCGAGATGATCAGCCGGATGGGGCTCCAGAATTATATCCAGCTGCAAAGCGAGGCAGCCGGCGAATAGCGGCACGCGCCTTCGAGTCACTCCATCTGAATCCGCC
>CAZQLI010000252.1:0-2986 GCA_964594145.1 uncultured Sphingomonas sp.
CCGCCACTTGCGTTAGGGTCCCGGTCTTCGTTGGCCATTCCGAGGCCGTGAACATCGAATTCGAGAACGAGATTTCGGCGGAAGACGCCCAGGCGATCCTCCGCGAGGCGCCGGGCGTGATGCTGGTCGATAAGCGGGAAGACGGTGGCTATGTGACGCCGGTCGAGTGCGTCGGCGACTATGCTACCTTCGTCTCGCGGGTACGCGAGGACCCGACGGTCGAAAACGGCCTTTCCCTCTGGGTCGTCAGCGACAATCTGCGGAAAGGTGCAGCGCTCAACGCGGTCCAGATCGCCGAGCTGCTCGGCCGGAGGCACCTCCAGAAGGCAGCGTGACCCGCGCCCTCCGGCGCGGCAAGACGGGCGGCCCGGCGGTCGCCCATGGCATTTGCAACCGAATGCGACGGGACCTAAGCATGGAGATCATGCACCAGGGTTCCTGTCTATGCGGCGCGGTGAGCTTCACCATCGAGGGCGAGCTTGGCCCGTCCGATGCCTGCCACTGCACGATGTGCCGGAAGGTCTCGGGCCATTTCTGGGCCTCGACGGACGTTCCGCGCGAGGCAATAACCATCAGCGGCGAGGATGAGCTTGGCTGGTACCGCTCGTCCGGCAAGGTCCGGCGCGGCTTCTGCCGCAACTGCGGCTCGGCACTCTTCTGGGACGGCGATGGCCGAGCAAGTCTCGCGATCGCGATGGGGGCGTTGGAGGGGCCGACCGGGGTCCAGCTGGAGAAACATATTTTTGTTCACGAGAAGGGCGATTATTACGAGATTGCCGATGGTCTTCCCCGTCACGGCAGTTCGCCCGGGGAGATTTTGTGAGCAGGACAATGAGCGGCGGATGCGCCTGCGGGCGGGTGAGGTTCGAGGCAAAAGTCGAGCCGGCCGAGGCCTATCTGTGCCACTGCCGGATGTGCCAGCGGGCAACCGGCTCCATTTCCATCGCCTTCGTCAACGCGAGGCTCGACGAACTGAGCTGGCAGGGAGAGCCGGACTGGTACGAGAGTTCACTGATTGCGTCCCGGCCCTATTGCAGGGAATGCGGCACTTCGCTTGGCTTCCGGTTCAACAAGGACACCGACAAGATGGACCTGGCGGTTGCAGCGTTCGACGATCCATCTGTCTTCCGGCCGAAACATCATTTCGGGACGGAAAGCATGCACCGGCCCTGGATCAATACCGAGGGGCTGCCGGAATATCGCACAGACGAATATCAGGCCCTCGTCGACCGCTGGATCGAGGCGACCGGCAGCATGCCCGGAAAGCAGGAATCTTGATCGATCCACCAGGATCCCGGGCCGGACACCCTGCGGGAGGCGGCTGAGCCGATGACCAGCCTAAAGACCAGCTACTGGACCGCGAGCGACGGTGTCCGGCTTGCCTACCACGAACTTGGCGACGGGCGGCCGGTCGTCCTGCTTCATGGCCTCTTCAGCGATGCCAACACCAACTGGATCAAGTTCGGCCACGCCGGAAAGCTCGCCGAGAAGGGCTTCAGGGTAGTGATGCCCGACCTTCGCGCCCATGGCCAAAGCGACAAGCCGCACGAGGCGGAAGCCTACCAGCCCGGGATCCTTGCCCGCGACGCACGGGAACTCGTCGCCGAGCTTGGCCTTGGCGACTATGACCTCGGGGGCTTCTCGCTTGGAGCGCGCACCACCGTCCAGGTGGTGGGCGAGGGTGCGAAGCCGCGCCGCGCGGTCGTCGCCGGCATGGGCCTCGAGGGCCTGTCCGACTGGAACCGGCGCCAGGCCTTCTTCCACGAGGCCATTGCCATGTTCGACCGCGCCAGGCGCGGCGACAAGTGGTGGATGGCGATCCAGTTCATGAAGACGATGAAGGTCGACCGGACCGCGGCAGGGCTGCTTCTAAGGACGTTCGAGGATGCCAAGACCGCCTGGCTCCAGTCCTTCACCATGCCGACTCTCGTGCTCTGCGGCGAGCAGGACGAGGACAATGGATCGGCGCCTGCCCTCGCCCAGGCGCTTCCGGACGCCACCTACCAACCGGTGCCGGGCACCCACATGTCGAGCGTTGCCGGCGGTGAATTTGGCGATCGGCTTGCGCAGTGGCTTTCAGCGCCTTGACCTCGGCTTTGAACCGGCCCACTCCTTTGCCCACGCGAACATCAAGAACAATTTTGGGGACAAGGACGCCTGATGAAGAATTTCGCCGCATCCGTTTCGCTCGCCGCCCTGGCTCTCGCCGGCTGCTCGACCACGCCGCCGGCCCAGCTCGCCGCAACGGCGCCGACCGAGGCCGCCGCGCCCGCAGCGACCGCAGCCAGCACCGAATATCCCTTGACGCCCGACGGGGCACGCCAGTTCATCGCGGCAGTCGAGAAGGACCTGTTCGATCTTAGCGTGATCGGCAGCCGGGCTGCCTGGGTCAACTCGACCTATATCAACGACGATACCGACGCCCTCGCCGCCTATTTCGGGACGATCGCGACCGAGAAGGGCGTCAAATATGCGTCCGAGGCCGCCAAATATGCCAGGATCCAGGGCCTCGACTTCGACACGGCGCGCAAGCTCAACATCCTTCGCGGCGGCCTTGTCCTCGCGGCGCCGCAAACCCCGGGGGCGGCCGCCGAGCTCAACACCATCGCGACCCGCCTGCAGTCGACCTATGGCAAGGGCCGGGCACTCCACCGCGGCAAGGAAATCACCGGGGACGACGCCGAGGCGCTGATGGGAACGCTTCGCAACCCGGCGGAGCTTTCAGAGATATGGCAGAGCTGGCACGAGAATGTCGGCCGGCCGATGCGGCAGGACTACCAGAGGCTGGTGGAGCTCGCCAACGCCGGCGCAAGGGACCTCGGCTACGACGACACGGGCGCCATGTGGCGCTCGGGCTATGACATGACGCCGCAGGAATTCTCGGCGATGTACGACCGGCTGTGGGCCGAGACCAAGCCGCTCTACGACCAACTCCACTGCTACACCCGCACCAAGCTCAACGAGAAATATGGTGACGGCGTCCAGC
>CAZQLI010000253.1:0-2954 GCA_964594145.1 uncultured Sphingomonas sp.
GGTCGGGTTGGCGCCGCGGCGATAGCGGATGATCGTGTAGACCAGCAGCCCGAGGACAAACAGGCTGATCCCGATGCAAAGGGTAAGCAGCCAGTTGTTATGGAAGCTCGCGGCCTGCTGGCCGACCTCGGTGACCTGGTCCTGGACACCCATGCGCCCGTCGGGAACGCCGATGCCTGGCGTCGGCGCGGCATGGTCGATTGCGGCAGCGGCGGCGGCGGCCGGTGCGGGCGTCGCGGCGGTGGCGTCGGCCGGGACGCCGGCCGGAGCCGGGGTGGCCGGAGCAGGCGCCGCAGTCACTTCGGGGGCGGTCGCCGCCGGTGCCTGGGCAATTGCTGCGGGTGTAAGTCCGGCTGCCGCAAGGGCAATCGCCCATCCCATCAATTTCATCGTCACCCCGATTGGTTCGGTTGCAAGGAAGGGCCCGCCGCGTCGGGCAGGTCCGAAGTTTGCCGGCCTTATAGGCGGGACATTTCAGTCCCTCAAGACGGTGATCCGTGATGATTGCGCGGCCAGTTGCCGCGAGCCGGCCGGGGCCCTATTTCGAGCCCCGCAGGACCAGGAGACGCGGAATGACCGAAGACGAGATTTTGGCGGAATTTCGCGCAGCAGACGCCCTTCTCGAGGGTCATTTCATCCTCTCGTCGGGGCTTCGCAGCCCGCGCTACCTCCAGTGCGCCAGGGTCCTGATGGACCCGGCGAGAGCCGAGCGGCTGGCCCGGGCGCTTGCCGGGAAGATCGAGCCCGGCATCCGCGATTCCATTGACGTCGTCGTCTCGCCGGCCATGGGCGGGGTCATTATCGGCCATGAAATGGGCCGGGCACTCGGCAAGCGCGCCATGTTCGTCGAGCGTCCCGAGGGCAAATTCGAACTTCGCCGCGGATTTTCCCTCGGCAAGGACGAGCGGGTGCTGATGGTCGAAGACGTGGTGACCACGGGCCTTTCATCGCGCGAGGCGATCGCTGCCATCGAGAAGTCCGGCGGGAAAGTCATTGCCGCTGCAGCGCTGGTCGACCGCTCGGGCGGGACCGCGGACCTTGGGGTCCCCTTCGTCCCGCTGGTCCGGATCGACGTTCCGACCTATGACTCGAACCGGCTGCCCGAGGAGCTGGCGAAAATACCGGCGGTGAAGCCTGGAAGCCGGACCGCGGCGTGACCGGGAAGCTCCGCCTCGGGGTCAACATCGACCATGTCGCGACGATCCGCAACGCGCGCGGCGGACTGCACCCGGACCCGCTGCGCGCGGCAGTCGAGGCGGCCCGCGCCGGCGCCGACGGCATCACCGCCCACTTGCGCGAAGACCGCCGACACATAACGGACGCGGATATCGAGCGGCTGATGGCCAGGATCGACCTTCCACTCAACCTGGAGATGGCAGCGACGGAGGAGATGCTCGGGATTGCGCTTCGTCACCGGCCCCACGCGGCCTGCATCGTTCCCGAGCGGCGCGAGGAACGAACGACCGAGGGCGGCCTCGACGCCGCCGGTCAGCAGGACCGGCTGGCGGGCTTCGTCGAGCGGCTGGGTAATGCCGGGGTCCGGGTCAGCCTGTTCATCGAACCCGCGGCAGAGCAGGTCGCGGCGGCAGTGCGGCTGGGCGCTCCTGTCGTCGAGTTCCATACCGGCCGCTATGCCAATCTCGAGGGCGAGGAGCGGGCGGCGGAGCTGAAACGCATTGCCGACGCAGCGGCCCTTGCAGCCAAGAATGGAATCGAGCCCCACGCCGGCCACGGTCTTAGCTATGAGAATGTCGCCCCGATTGCAGCGATTCCGCAGCTCGCCGAGCTCAACATCGGCCATTTCCTCGTCGGCGAGGCATTGTTCACCGGGCTGGAGGAAAGCGTCCGGACAATGCGCCGCCTGATGGACGAGGCGAGGTGATCGTGCCGATTGTCTCTTGCCGCGAGCGACGGCGATGATCGTCGGCATCGGCTCGGACCTGTGCAATATCGAGCGGATCCAGGCTTCGGTCGATCGCTTTGGCGAGCGTTTCCTCAACCGGGTGTTCACCGAGACCGAGCGGGCCAAGGCCGCGTCGCGACCTCACACCATGGCGGGAACGCTGGCCAAGCGCTTCGCCGCCAAGGAGGCATTCTCAAAAGCGGTCGGAACTGGCTTCAAGCGCGGCGTCTTCATGAAGGACATCGGCGTCGTCAACGCTCCGTCGGGAGCCCCGACCCTTTGCCTGACCGGCGGCGCGAGGGCCCGGCTTGACGCGCTTGCTCCGGCAGGCCACGCCATCGAGGTGCATCTGACGATGACCGACGACCATCCCTGGGCCCAGGCCTTCGTCATTCTTTTCGCGCGCAAGATGGAGTCCTGATTGTCTGAAACTACCGAGCAACCGGCCGCAGTTCCCGGTGCGGCGGTCGAGCAGGAAGAAGAATTGAACAAGGAAAGCCGCGGCCAGGCGATCTGGCGCGAGATCAAGGGCCTCGCCTGGGTCCTGCTGGCGGTGCTCGCCTTCCACAGTTTCATCGCGAAGCCGTTCTACATCCCGTCGGAATCGATGATGCCGAGCCTGCTGACCGGCGACCGGCTGGTGGTCACCAAATATCCCTATGGCTGGTCCTATGTCTCGCCGACCATTCCCAACCCGCTGGCGATTGTCCGCAACCTCGCCCTTGGCTCGGCCGAGCCGTGGAGCGTCACCCTGCCCTTCAGCAGCGGGCGGGTCATGGGTTCGCTTCCCGAACGCGGCGACGTCGTCATCGTCACCCCTCCGGGAGGCAACCAGGACTATATCAAGCGGGTGATCGGCCTTCCCGGCGACACGATCGAGATGCGCGATGGCCGGCTGATTCTCAATGGAAAGCCGGTTCATTCCGAGCCCCGCCCGCCGGCGATGATCCTGAGCAGGTGACCGTCCAGGTGCGGCACCGCGGCCGGGAGGTCCTCGGTGCCGTCCTCGGGGCGGAGCGCGGAGGGCGAGCTGGCCATCGATCCTCGTGCT
>CAZQLI010000254.1:0-2947 GCA_964594145.1 uncultured Sphingomonas sp.
AAGCTCATCGTCGTCCTCGTCAACGACCCCGACTTCGAAGGCGGCGAGGGCGACTTCGGCGGCAAGGCCATGACCTATTACGGCCGCTGGACCTATAAATATGAGGAAGCGGCCCGGCGCGGCGCAGCCGGGGCGATCGTGATCCACGA
Source organism: uncultured Sphingomonas sp. (assembly GCA_964594145.1). Lineage (GTDB taxonomy): Bacteria > Pseudomonadota > Alphaproteobacteria > Sphingomonadales > Sphingomonadaceae > Sphingomicrobium. Next base: position 150 of record CAZQLI010000254.1, read on the forward strand.
GACCGCGCCTGCAAGCTATGGCTGGCCGACGGTCGAGAACAGCAACACCAACACCATGTTCGACATCGTCCGGCAGGACGCGCAGGCCAGCCATGCGGCAGTAGAGGGCTGGATCCAGCTCGACCAGGCCAAGACGCTGTTTCGCAACGCGGGTCTCGATTTCGACGCGCTGAAGGCCGCGGCCAAGCGCAAGGACTTCACGCCCGTCGACCTCAAGACCAGCATGAGCCTCAGCCTCGATGCCAAGACAGAGGTCATCACCAGCTATAACGTGGCCGGCCGCCTCACCGGGACGACGCGTCCTGACGAGACGGTGATCTTCACCGCTCACCATGACCATCTCGGCATTGGCCAGCCGGACGCCAACGGCGATCGCATCTTCAACGGCGCCGTCGACAACGCCTCGGGCACCTCCCATGTCCTCGAGCAGGCCCGGGCCTTCGCTTCGGGTCCGCGGCCGGAGCGCTCGCTCCTCTTCCTGTTCGTCGCCGCCGAGGAAAAAGGCCTGCTCGGCTCGGAATATTATGCGGCCAACCCACTCTATCCGCTGAGCAAGACGGTCGGGGTCATCAATACCGATTCCATGGGGATTTACGGCCCGGCCAAGAACTTCAGCATTTCCGGGCTGGTGAAGCTCGAACTGCTCGACATGCTGGTCGAGGAAGGAAAGAAGCAGGGGCGCTATTTTACTCCTGACCCCCGGCCCGAGGCGGGCGGTTTCTTCCGCTCCGACCATTTCCCCTTCGCCAAGGAAGGGGTCCCGGCCATCAGCTTCCGGTCGGGCAATGACCTCGTCGAGGGAGGAACGGAGCGGGGCAATGCGATTGCGGCAGAATATACCGCCAAGCGCTATCACCAGCCGGATGACGAGTGGCAGCCGGGCTGGAACTACCAGGGCGTGATCCAGGACGCGCAGATGCTCCACGCCCTCGGCTGGCGGCTCGCCAATTCGAATGCCTGGCCGAACTGGAGCCAGGACAGCGAGTTCCGCGCAGCGCGCGACGCCAGCGCGGCAGAGCGGCAACAGGCTCCCGGAGGAGCGGCCCCTGCCCCCGCGCCCGAGCCCGAAGCGCCCGGCGAGCGCGGATGAGCGAAACGCTGCAACCGGCGCTTGGCGACGAGCTTGACCGCAAGGCCGAGCTCGCCATGCGCCGGTTGTGCGCCAAAGAGCTTACGGTTGCCACGGCCGAGAGCTGCACGGGGGGCCTGCTCGCCTCACTGCTCACCGATATCGAAGGCTGCGGTCACGGCTTCGATCGTGGCTTTGTCACCTATTCGCCGGAGGCCAAGCAGGAACTGCTTGGCCTGCCTACCCAACTGGTCGGCCAAAATGGCGCGGTAACAGGCGAGGTGGCGAGGGCGATGGCCGAGGGGGCGCTGTCCCGGTGCAACGCCGATATCGCGCTCTCCGTCACCGGTTTTGCAGGCCCGTCGGACCCCGAGCACGAAGAGGGCCTCGTCTTCATGGCCTGCGCACGCCGCGGTGGAAAAACCAGGGTCGAGGAGCGTCATTTCGGGCCGATCGGCCGAGGCCCGGTCAGGATCGAGGCATTGAACGAGCTGGTGGACATGCTCTGTGGGGCGATCGACGACGAGAGCTAGGACCCCTGGCCACGGGAGGCGAGCGAATGGCAAGCGACATAATCTTCTACCATAACCCGATGAGCCGCGGGCAGATCGTCCGCTGGATGCTCGAGGAAGTCGGCGTCCCCTACGATGTCGAGATACTCGACTATGCCTCCGGGATGAAAAGCGATGGCTACAGGGCGATCAACCCGATGCAGAAGGTGCCGGCCATCAGCCACAACGGGCGCGTGGTGACCGAGTCTGCCGCCATTTGCGCCTATCTTGCCGATGTCTTCCCGGAAGCAGGGCTTTCTCCCCGCGACGACGAGAAGGCCGATTACTACCGCTGGCTGTTCTTTGCTGCAGGCCCGCTGGAACAGGCGGTCACCAACCGCGCCGCGGGCTTCGAGCCGGCTCCCGATCGGCAGCGCATGTTCGGCTATGGCCATTATGACCTGGCCGTCGGTACCCTTGCCGGCCATCTCGAGGGCCGGGAGCATGTCTGCGGCCGGCGGTTCACCGCCGCGGACGTCTATGTCGGTAGCGCCGTCATGTGGGGGATGCAGTTCGGCACCCTGCCCAAGCTCGAGCCCTTCATTTCCTACGGCGACCGCCTCGCCGAACGGGAAGCTTATAACCGGGGAAAGGAAGAAGACGGCCGGCTGATCGCCGAGATGCAGGCTGCCGGATAGGAAAGGAGCCAAGGAAAATGGACTCGGAAAAGCTTCAGCAGGCAATCGAGCTCTACGACCGCTTTACCCACGAGGGCATGGACAGGCGCGATTTCTTCGCCCGAATGACGGTGATTGCCGGCGGAGCGGCTGCGGCAACGAGCCTCATCGCCTCGATCGCGGCATCGCCGGCCGTTGCCGCGATCGTCCCGGCGGACGACGCCCGGCTCACGACCCGCTCGATGAGCTTCGAGAAGCCGTCGGGATACAAGGCCTATGTCGCCGAGCCGCGCTCGCGCTCGCTAAAGCCCACGGTCCTCGTCATCCACGAGAACCGCGGCCTCAATGACCATATACGTGACGTTGCAAGGCGGGTCGCGCTGGCCGGTTTTCGGGCAGTTGCGCCCGACTTCCTCTCGCCCTCCGGCGGGACCCCGGCGGACGAGGACGCCGCCCGCGAGGCGATCGGCAAGCTCGATCTTGCGAAGTCCACCGCGGACGCGGTCGGCATGCTCGAGGAACTCGGCAAGTCCAGCCGAAGGGAGAAGGTCGGCGCGGTCG
>CAZQLI010000255.1:0-2942 GCA_964594145.1 uncultured Sphingomonas sp.
CGCCCGAGAGCGTCGGGACGGCGAGGAAGAAGCTGAACTCGGCGGCTGTCTTGCGATCGACGCCCATCGCCATCGCTCCGAGGATGGTTGCGCCCGAACGGCTGACGCCCGGGATCATCGCGAGGCACTGGATGAGGCCGATGCCAACCGAATGGCCAAGGGTCACATTGGCAACGCCGCCACGATCGGTGGGCTTTGCCCACCATTCGACCAGCAGGATCGCAAAGCCGCCAAGGATCAGCGACACCGCGACCACCAGTGCATTGCCGAGGAGCAGCTCGATCTGGTCGCCGATGGCAAGTCCGATGACCACCGCCGGAACGAAGGCGACGAAGAGGTTCCGCACGAAGGCGAAAGCCGAGGCTTCGCGCTGCCACATGCCGATAAGGACGTCGCGGAAGGTCCGCCAGTAGAGCACGAGGATGGCAAGAATTGCGCCGGGCTGGATCGCGATGTTGAACAAGGCCCATTTGTCAGCATCGTAGCCGAGCAGCTCGGTGGCAAGAATGAGGTGACCGGTCGAGCTGACCGGCAGATATTCGGTGACACCCTCGACGATGCCGAGGATGATGACGAGCAGGATTACGGGCATTCGGGTCTAGCCTGCGGACTGATATTCGTGGCGGATGGCGAAACGCCCGCCCTTGCGGAAACGGCCGAGCCATTCGGGAGCCACCGCGGCAAGGGGCGTCGGCATGATCCCGAACGCCTTGAGACCGGGAAACTTGCCGGTCGCGACATTGTCCTGCTGCAGCATCAGCCACTGGTCATTGCTGAGCGGGGCTCCTGGAAGGAAGCCGAGTGACGCGATCGCGGAGGCAAGAAAGTCCGGGACATCGACCAGCGTGGGTTGCTTGTCGGCCATCTCGGCGACCTGCTGGTTTATCTCGCGCATGGTGAGAACTTCAGGGCCGGCAAGCTCATAGGTCTTTCCGCCATGGGTGCGGGGATCGAGCGCAGCCTCGGCAATGGCCTCACCAAGATCGCGCACGAACAACGGCTGGAACCTTGTGTTCGGGGCGATGACCGGCAGGACCTTGAAGCGCGCAAGCGAAGCGAACCGGTTCGTGAATTTGTCTTCCGGCCCGAATACGACGCTCGGACGGATGATCGTGCATCGCGGAAATGCTTCGCGCACGGCCAGTTCGCCGAGGCCCTTGGTCCGCCCATAGTCGCTGTCGCTCTGCGGGTCGGCACCTATTGCGCTGACATGCACGAAGGCGCTGGCGCCGGCAGCCTTCGAGGCTTCAGCGAGCTTGGCGGCACCTTCGACATGGACGAGTTCCAGGTGGCCCTTGAAAATGCCGACGAGGTTGATGACCGCGCTGGCGCCTTCAACCGCACGGGCGATGGTCTCGGGCCGCTCGAGGTCGGCGTGGACTGCAGCGAACTGGCCGACCGAGCCCAGCGGCTGGAGATACCAGGCCTTGCGGGGATGACGTTCGGCCACGCGAAGCCGCGCGCCGGCCTTCATCAGTGCCTCACAGACATATCGGCCGATAAAGCCGCCTCCGCCAAAAACGGTGACAAGGGGCGGACTGCCTGGGTTCCTCATTGATCGTCGGTCCTTGCGGGATGCGCCGTTGAATCGGCGCAGTCCTTGGGCCAAGCAGCCCTCGCTGACAAGGGGGATGGCGCCGGTCCGGGTGATCATGTGGCCGAACCTGCGCATGTCACTCGGACGGCGCCATGTCGCTGTTGACAGAATCATCCGCCGCCCTTTAAGCGCCGCGGCCTACCGGGATTAACATGCCCCTGTGCCCAGGTGGCGGAATTGGTAGACGCACCGTCTTCAGGTGGCGGCGCTCGAAAGGGCGTGGAGGTTCGAGTCCTCTCCTGGGCACCAACGACCTCTTTTCAGGGGGTCCCAAAACCTCCCAAAAAGCTTGAATTGCTCCCGGAAATCTGCGATAAATCGTCTCGCAGCGTTTCAGGCCGGTTCAGCCAATCTCAAACATTTTTTGGTCGGTTGATGGTATCGCAGATACCATCAAATCGGAGAATCCATCGTGCCGCTAACAGCCTTGGAAGTCCGAAATGCGAAGGGCCGTGATCGGCCCTACAAGCTGTCGGACTCACGAGGGCTGTACTTGTTCGTGCAACCCAGCGGTCAACGCTACTGGCGCATGAATTACCGGTTCGACGGGAAGCAGCGGACGGTGTCCTTCGGTGTGTATCCGGACGTTGACCTGGCGGAGGCCCGCGAAAAGCGAGACGCTTTTCGGAAGACATTGGCGACCGGTAGAGATCCTGCCCAAGTGGCAAAAGAGGAGAAGCTGGCTGCCAGGCTAGCAGATTCAATCACATTCAAGCTCGTGGCTGAGGAGTGGTTGGAGAGATGCGAACGGGCAGGTCTCGCCAACGCCACAATGAGCAAGAAACGCTGGCTGCTCGAATTTGCCTATCCCTTGTTGGGCGACCGCCCGATCAATCGCATCACCGCATTTGAACTGTACCAGGCTCTCAGCGCCATTGAGAAGAAGGGCCATTACGAGACTGCTCGCCGGCTTCGCAGCGCCTGCGGCCAGGTTCTGCGCTACGCCATTGCAACGGGGCGCGCGGAACGGGACGTGTCAGCCGATCTGCGGGGTGCTCTAATCACACCGCGGGTTCGGCACCTTGCTGCCATCACCGATCCGACGGAGGTCGGGCAACTCCTCTGCAAGATTGACGGGTTTGACGGGTACAGAGTGACACACGCGGCCCTTCAGCTGACGCCGCACTTGTTCGTGAGGCCGGGAGAACTCCGTCAAGCGGAATGGTCCGAGTTTAATTTCGACGCGAAAGTCTGGACGATTCCGGCTGAGAAGACGAAGATGCGTCGGCTCCTCTCAGTTCCCTTGTCTCGCCAAGCGCTCGAGATCATTGAAAGCGTGCGACCCGTCTCGGGGAATTTTCGCTACGTCTTCCCCTGTCAGGGGACACGGGACCGGCCGATGTCC
>CAZQLI010000256.1:0-2939 GCA_964594145.1 uncultured Sphingomonas sp.
CGACCCGGCGAAGAGCTGGAAGGAACGCCACCGGCTGTTCGAGCTGCCACGGTCGAGCTGGGACGATTATGATCGCAAGCTCCTGTCGCGCGGCGGCATGATCGTTCCCCGCAGCCAGAAATCGATCGAGCTTTCAGCCGAGGCCCGCGCGGTTCTCGGCATCGAGGAGGAGGCCCTTGGCCCCAACGAGCTGATTTCGGCGATCCTCAAGAGCCCGGTCGACCTGCTCTGGTTCGGCGGAATCGGCACCTACATCAAGGCCAGTTACCAGACCAATGCGCAGGTCGGTGACCCCGGCAATGACGCTCTACGCGTCGATGCCAGGGACGTCCGTGCAAAGGTGATCGGGGAGGGGGCGAACCTCGCAACCAACCAGGCTGCCAGGATCGAGTTCGCGAGCCAGGGCGGCCGGATCAATACCGACTTCATCGACAACTCCGCCGGAGTCGACTGCTCGGACAATGAGGTCAACATCAAGATCCCGCTCAACCGCGAGATGCGCGAGGGGCGGCTCAAGGAGGAGACTCGCAACCGCCTGCTCGCCGACATGACCGACGAGGTCGCGGAGCTGGTGCTCGAGGACAACCGCCTGCAGACGCTGGCGCTTTCGATCGCCGAATCCCGGGGCCCTGCCGGCATCCCGGGCTTCGTCCGGTCAATCGAGATGCTCGAGGCGATGGGCAGGCTCGACCGCAAGGTCGAGGGGCTCGAGAGCAGCGACGTCCTGCTCCGTCGCAGGGCCGACGGGCGCGGGCTGACGAGGCCCGAGCTCGCCGTAATCCTCTCCATGTCGAAGATGACTCTCCAGGACGCTGCGGAAGAGCTTGCGCTGGCCGACGATCCGACGATGGAAGAGGAGCTGATGGCGGCCTTCCCGGCGCCGATGCGAGCCAAGCACCGTGACGCGATCCTGGCCCATCGCCTGCGCCACCAGATCGTCGCCACCAAGGTTGCCAATCGCCTGGTCAACCGGCTTGGTCCGAGCCTCCCGCTCGACATGACCGAAGAAGAAGGCGTCGCCCTCCCGCAGGTGGTCGTTGCATTCCTGGTCGCCGAGCGGCTGCTCGATCTCAAGAGCCTGTGGCAGGCAATCGAGCAATGCGAGGTCCCCGAGCCGAACCGGATCGCCCTGTTCGCTCTTGCTGCGAAAACCATCCGCGCCCACATCGGCGACGTGATCCGGGCCGCGGCGGGCGAGACCAGCGTTGCTCGGATCTGCGAGATGCTTCGTCCGGGACTTGAGAAGGTCGAAGGCAAGACCGAGGGGCTCATCCGCACCGAGGTGCGCGAGGAATCCGCTTCGCGCCGTGCCGATATGGAAGAGCTTGGCGCGTCCAGGCCGATCATCGACCGGCTCGCAAGGCTTTACGAACTCGACGGCGTGTTCGGCATTGCTGCCCTCGGCGCTCGCAAGGAACTGGACGAGATCGCCATTACCCGTGCCTATACGAGGCTCGGCGAGGCCCTCGGCATCGACTGGGCCCAGCAGCAGGTCGCCCGTTACATGCCGACCGATAACTGGGAGCGGTTGCTCGCCGCCGGGCTGATCCGCGACTTCGAGCAGCTGAGGATCGACTTCCTCAGCAGGATCCGGAGCGAGGCCCCGGACGAGAGCGTCGAGCGCTGGGTCGAGCGGAACCCGAAACGGATCGCCCAGTTCAAGGCGGTCATCGATCGCGCCAGGCTTGCCGGGAAGGTCAGTGCTCCGATGCTGGCCCAGATCGCCAGCCAGGCCCGCATCCTCCTGTCACGCTAGTGAAGGCGGCGCTGCTCGTTCCCGCTCCGGATTATCCGGAGGACTGGGACTGGGCTTTCGAGGTCGAAGCGGCAGTGCTCCTTCGCGCCGGCTTCTCGGTCGAGGCCCGGCCGTGGAACGAGGTCGGCGACCTGGCCGGCTTTGACCTCGTCATGCCGCTGGTCGCATGGGGCTATCATCTCGACCCCTTTGGCTGGCACCAGCTGCTCGACCGGATGGAGCAGTGCGACGTCCCGGTGCTGAACCCGGTACCGCTGCTTCGGTGGAACAGCGACAAGCGTTACCTCGCCGAACTTGGCACCAAGGCAGTCAGCGTCATTCCAACGCTGCTGTTCGAAGCGATGGACGAGGCCGCGCTAGGCGATGCAAGGGCTCGGTTCGGCGGGGAGCTGGTGATCAAGCCGCCCGTATCAGCGTCCGCCGACGGCACCCACCGGCTCGGGCCGGCCGATCCGCTTCCATCGCAGGCGGCAGGACGACCCATGCTGGCGCAGCCGTTCCTCGGCTCGGTTGCCAGGGAAGGCGAATATTCGATCATGATGTTCGGCGGCCGGTTCAGCCATTCCATCGTCAAGCGACCGAAGGCCGGTGATTTCAGGGTCCAGCCGCACCTCGGCGGGACCGAGCTGGCCTGCCCGCCACCGGAAGGCGCGATCGAGCTTGCCGAGGCCGCTCTCGCCGCCGCGCCCGCAAAAGCTGCCTATGCCAGGGTCGACATGGTTCGCGACGACGCCGGCCGGCTTGCAGTAATCGAACTGGAGCTGATCGAGCCGGCCCTCTGGCTGCAACATGCACCCGACCAGGGAGCATCATTCGCCGACGCGATCCGGCAGGCATTGGCCTAGGTTCGACTGGCCCTCGAAAACAGCCATTGCCGAATGGCGGAGGTGAGATTGGGGGCCTCGCCCGGCCGTTCGAGCCGCTCGGCATCGATCCTTGCGATGATCGCGTTTACCGGCAACCGCTCTTCGCCAGCGGCATCCTCCAGCGCCCGCCAGAACATGGGCTCGAGGCTGATCGACGTCTCGTGGCCGGCGATGGTCACCGATCGCTTGGTTGGAGTGCCGTAGTTCATCTGCGGCTTACCACTCGAACGCCCGTCTGCATCGTCGCGCGACATTCCCTCATCGGGCCGGCTCCGCCCGGGGCGGGCAGCCGCCCGCTAGTACATGTGCTGCCCGCC
>CAZQLI010000257.1:0-2936 GCA_964594145.1 uncultured Sphingomonas sp.
GGTCCATCGCCTCGTTGCCGAGGCTGATGATTTCCTGTGCCTGCGTTGGCGAGTCTCGCTGGGCCACCAACCTGCGGGAATAGCTGATGCGCTCTTCGGAAAGCTGGAACAGTTGTTCCAGCTGCTCGCTCGTCTCCTTATTATCGGCCATGGCCCGAAGGCGGGACGCCGTTGCCTTCGATCGCGCTATCCCGTCCCGCTGGGCTTGGACGAACTGGGGATCACCGGTGACATAATAGCCTCGCCCGGCCGTTTCGACGTCCTTGATCTCGGAGAGAAACCGATGGGCCTGGATGAGGAAGCCTTGCGACTGCTCTACGCGGGAACTCGAGGCCACAAGCCGCTGCATCGTGTAAACCGCGACAAGGCTGACGATCAGGATGGCCGCGCAAACAATCCAAAGGACGATCTTCTGCCTGCGCAGCGATGGCGTCCGCAAGGGCTGGTCCGGTTCGATCATGCCGCCGCCCGGCCCGACAGCTGGTCCAGTACGGCGAGGAGCTCGCCGCGCCCGAAGGGTTTTTGCATGAGATCCGAGGCGCCGGCCTTGAGCGCAAGGACCGTAAGGTCGCCAGCACCGGTCATCATCACGACCGGGAGGGAGATTGAGCGGTCGGCAAGCGCCCGGTGCACCGCGAAGCCGTCCTTGCCCGGCATGTTGATGTCGAGAAGGATCACTCCCGAATTCAAGGTTTCGGCGGCCTCGAGAAGCTCATCGCCTGACGAATATTGGATTACTTCATAGCCGCCCGACTGGAGCAGTCGGGCCAGCGTCGCACGGACGCCGTCATCATCATCGACAAGATGGACGAGGTCACGGCTCACGCGCCGGCCCCGCAACGGGCCGGGCGGTTTCGAACTGCTACCAACGCAAAAACCAGCTCAATAAAGCAGGGCACAAATCCCCCTAAACCCTGGAACGACCGAGCAGCAGAAGTCTAGCGGCAGCGGCAAATCGTTTCAATGGCTAGTTAAACGGAATATTAAACTACCGTAACTGTTTGCCGAGACATTGTCGGGCAGGCGAATGAAGATTTTCGCGGGCAAATGGGCGATTTTCCTCGCGTAATGGCGCGTTGTCCCTCTTACTTGTGTCGACGTGGGCAAGCCGCCTCCCAGCTAGGGAAATCGCACCTAGGTATTATTGCCAAGTTGAGCACATCTTATTGAGATGGCAGTCCTTTTGCTCGGAGGACGTCATGCAGACACGGCAATCCCATACCGGGACAGGCTGGAGCGAATTCCTGTTCAGGCTTCACCGGGCACATGAAGAACTGCTCGCGGCGCTTGAAGCCGTCGAGCTACTGACCCGGCAGTTGGCGCCCGACCCCAGCCTCCTTGGAACGGCACGCTGGAAGCTCAGCAAGGCGAGCATGTGCCGGCGGCTCCTTGCAGCCGAGATAATCGCACAGCTGCGGGCACGCACCGAAGGTGGGGATCGGGACAAGTTGCTCCGACTGCAGGAAGGGGAAGCAGAGCTCCTCGCCCTCGGGACCGATCATGTCAGGCGATGGACGGCCGAGGAAATTGCTGCCGACTGGGAGGGTTTTTGTGAAGCGGCACGCGCCATGCGTCTCAGGCTGATCGCCCGAATGGCGGAGGAACGGCGCGTTTTCCACCCGTTGCTGCGTGCGGGCATGCGGCAGGCGCCATGGTTCCACTCATCACCATGGGCAGCGCATGAGAGCGCCTGAACGACGCCCGCCGGGCCAGCGGCCGCCCACATGATGCTGAACATGGGGCAGCTCGAGTTGTTCATAAGCCCGGGACGGACGCTCAGCAGATTTCGACGATCGTCGCGTTGGCGATACCGCCGCCTTCGCACATTGTCTGGAGACCAGTCCGAAGACCCCGGCTTCGCAGCGCATGGACGAGCGTTGCCATCAGTTTCGTACCACTGGCACCAAGCGGATGCCCGAGGGCAATGGCGCCCCCGTTCACATTCAGCCGGTCGGGGTCTGCCCCGGTTTCGCGCAGCCAGGCAAGCGGGACCGGGGCGAACGCCTCGTTGACCTCGAAGAGGTCCACCTCGTCGATAGTCCTGCCCGATCGTTCAAGGACGCGCTGGGTGGCGGGAATGGGTTCCATCAGCATCACGACCGGGTCGCCCGCGGTTACCGCCATTGCATCGATCCGCGCGAGAGGCGTCAGGCCGTGGTCCTTCAGGGCCTTTTCCGAGACGATCAGGACTCCGGACGCGCCGTCACAAATCTGGCTGGCATTGCCCGCGGTAATCACTCCATCGGGCACGAGCGTTTTCAGCTCGGCCAGCTTTGCCATCGAGGTCTGGCGGCGAATGCCCTGGTCGGCGTCATGGCGGATTGAATTGCCTTCCCTGTCCAGGCCATCGACTGGGACAATCTCCCTTTCGAACGCCCCGGCATCGGTGGCAGCAGCGGCCTTGCGGTGGCTCTCCAGGGCAAAGCCATCCAGGGCTTCCCGCGTGAACTCATATCGAGAGGCGATCATTTCGGCGCCGGCGAACTGGCTGAAGCCCTTCACCTCGTAGCGCTTGAGAATGGACTGCGGCCAGGGTCCCTCGCCGACCCCGGCGTTGGCGGCAAGCAAAGTCGGCGATCCCATCGGGACCCTCGTCATGCTTTCGACGCCGCAGGCGATCACGACGTCCTGTGTCCCGCTCATGATGGCCTGCGCTGCAAAATGCAGCGCCTGCTGGCTGGAGCCGCACTGCCGGTCGATCGACACAGCGGGAACGCTGTCCGGAAGGTTTGAGGCCAGCACCATGTTGCGACCGACATGGAAGCTCTGCTCGCCGACCTGGCTGACACAGCCTGCAATCACGTCTTCAATGGCTGCCGGATCGATATCGGAATTTTGCACCAGCGCGTTGAGCACCGTCGCTCCGAGGTCCGCCGGGTGCCAGGCACGAAGCGCCCCGTCGCGCTGCGCTCCCGCCGTCCGCAATGCCTCAACGA
>CAZQLI010000258.1:0-2924 GCA_964594145.1 uncultured Sphingomonas sp.
CATGGGCCAGATCATCTCGTGGAGCGTCCGCGACGAGAGCCTGCACTGCGAAGGTATTATCCGCCTGTTCCACGCCTTCGTGAAGGAACGCGACTGCCTCACCAGGAACGTCCAGGACGAGATCATCGACGCCTGCCAGAAGACGGTGCGGCTCGAGGACGCCTTCATCGACCTTGCCTTCGAGATGGGACGGGTCGAGGGAATGGACCCCAAGTCGATCAAGAAATATATCCGCTACATCGCCGACTGGAGGCTCGGCCAGCTTGGCTTCAAGCCGATCTACATGGTCGACGAGCACCCGCTTCCCTGGCTCACGCCGATCCTCAACGGCGTCGAGCACGCCAACTTCTTCGAAACCAGGGCGACCGAGTACAGCAAGGCCGCCACCCGCGGCTCCTGGAACGAGGTCTGGGAGAATTTCGACCGGCGCCAGAAGGCAAGGGCTGACGCTGCAAATGATGTCGCCGCCGGTGAAGGCGATCCCGACATGTTCAGCGCGTCGGGCGTCGCTGCCGAATAGCCATTCTGCTCCTGCCGCCCCGGTGGGGGTGGCAGGAGCCTGGCAATTTTCTTCTTCGTAAAACTCCCTATTTTCCCCGGGACGGGCAGGGCATCTAATGCCGGCCCCTGGAACCTTGATGGGAGTGTGACCGCCATGCCGAACAGCGACGTCCGCAAGCGGCTCGAAGCGCAGCTTGCCGAGCTTGAAAGCCGTGCAGCGCGAATTGCCGAGGACCTCGCCGAACCGCTCAACCCGGACAGTTCCGAACAGGCTGTCGAGATGGAAGACGACGCCTCGCTCGAGGGCCAGGGCGCGCTGGTTGAACGGGAGATTGCATCGGTAAAGCGTGCGCTCGCCCGCATAGAAGACGGAGTCTATGGCGAATGCGTCCGCTGCGGCGGCGAGATCGCGCCCGCCCGCCTCGAGGCCCGTCCGGAAGCAGCGCTATGCATCGACTGCGCCCGGGCCGCCGAATAGTCAGCAGTCGCCTCTCGGTCCCTGCCCGTCTCAGGCCGGCCTGACCAAAAGCCCGGTGGTCGCGGGCCTCCTGCCTGATATCCACCCCGCCCAGCTGGTCGCCGCTCCGATTGCCATGCCGGTCATCACCACGACCGCGCTCGGGACCTGCGCGATGATCCGGAGCATGGCCTCGAGCAGCTGGTTATCTTTCATCAGGCCCATGGTCAGCATCTGCGCGATGATGAAGACGCCGGCGACGAGGAACGGGGAGGCCCGATCGCGGAAGCGATACCAGAGCAGCGCGACAACCACGAGCTCGACCGCCATCGCCCAGACGATCGTGTCGATGACCAGGTGAAGGTCCTGCGGGCCACGGATCGCCAGCCCCGGCATCCATGTCCCAAAAATCCGGCTCAGCGGAGATTCGAACAGGATGAGGGGCGTTGCAAGCATATAGCCCGAGTGCAGCCAGACTTTCCGGCGGTATTTCAGCGCCCGGTAATAGAGCACCACATAGGCCATGATCGCGAGCAGGAGGCCGATCAGGAACTCGCCACCGAACATGGTCCTTACCGGTTCGTCGCCAACGACGAAACGCTTCGCCGTCAGATCGATGATGGCCATGAGCCCGCCGACCAGGAACGGGAACAGCAGGAGGCTCGTCTTGCCGACGGCCCGGTGCAGCGGCAGCTGTTCCTTATGCACAGTCCAGCTCTGGGCAAGGACCATCAGCACCCAGATGCTCGAAGCGATCCCGTGGACATGGAACTGCCAGGGGACGTTCGTAAGCATTGCGAAATAGCTCCCCCAGAAACCCAGGAGAATCACGGCGATGACGAACAGGATGTAATAGCGCGCGGTCCGGTATGGCATTATTGCCCCCCTCCAGCGGGCCTGCCGGGACAGGCGAGGAACCTCCAAACCGAAAGTCCTCGCCGCCGAGGCGGCCACTTCGTCCGGCATGGCAGGGAGATACCCGACATGACCGGGAGCGCGACGTTATCCTTCAAAACCTGCTGCTGAAAAGCAGAATTGCATGCCGCGGCGCCTTGCGCTCGCCATGAGCGCGTACATGGGGCATATCGCCCTCACGATGGAAGGCACCGACCTACTCTCCCCGTCGAGCCTCGAGCTCACCAGGCTTGCCCAGATCATCCAGCTGGCGGTGGCGCCGGTGTTCCTGCTCGCGGGGCTCGGAGCCTTCCTCAACGTCTGCGCCGGCCGACTGGCCCGCATCGTCGACCGCATCCGCAGGCTTGAACCGCGCATCCTCGACAGCCGCGGCGAGGAGCATGATCGCCTGCTCGGCGAGGTCCGGCTGCTCGACCGGCGGAGCCGGGTCGTCAGCCATGCCATCTTCACCACCGTCCTTGCAGCGGTGCTCATTTCGGCGGTCGTCATCCTCCTCTTCCTTGCCTTCCTCACCGGCTACCGGTTCGGAACCGCGATCGCGCTCCTGTTCATCGCCGCGATGATCTGCACCGGGATCGGCTTTGCGATATTCCTGCACGAGACCCGGCTTGGCATTCGCGCGGTCCAGGTCCGCGCCCATATACTGGAGCACCAGGCGGAGGATTGACCGGACCGGTTGCGAACCCTTCCCGCCAACCCTATCGGCTTGGCCATCGATTCACTCTTGCCCGGGAAGCATCTCCACTCATGGTCAGCGCCAGTAACGTCCTCGATCGCGTCCTCGTCCTCGAAATGGTCCGGGTGACCGAAGCGGCCGCCATCGCGGCGTCAAAGTGGATCGGCCGGGGCGACAATGATTCCGCCGATGCCGCCGCCGTCGAGGCAATGCGCGGAGCGCTGAACGAGCTGCCGATGGACGGAACCGTGGTGATCGGCGAGGGCGAGCGGGACGAGGCGCCGATGCTCTACATCGGCGAGAAGGTGGGCAATGGGGGCAACGGCTACCCCGAGGTCGACATCGCCCTCGACCCGCTGGAGGGGACGACGATCT
>CAZQLI010000259.1:0-2881 GCA_964594145.1 uncultured Sphingomonas sp.
GCACCGGCGTCGAGCTCAAGCCGGGGATGATCTTCACGATCGAGCCGATGATCAACATCGGCCGCGCGGACGTGAAGCTGCTCGACGACGGCTGGACGGCAGTCACCCGCGACCGCTCGCTGTCAGCGCAGTTCGAGCACTCGATCGGGATTACCGAGGATGGCTGCGAGATCTTCACCCGCAGCCCGAAGGGCCTGGACCGACCGCCCTACTAGGCGGCCTGCGCCTTCCTTGCCTCGTCCCAGCGGGCAGTCAGCTGCCGGGCATTTTCGACGTCCTCCGGGAAGTCGACCTCGCCCCACTCCTCGCCCCTGATGTCGAGTGTCCAGACCGGCCCTTCCTGGGCGATCTGGTGGATCACCCGGAGGTACCAGATGGTGGTGCCCTCGCTGGTCCGGATCGCGCGCTCGATTGCCTCGCGGAACGTGGCTGCACCCGTGCCGCGGAAGGCAAGGAGCCCGATTGACTCGGCATTGACGTCGGAAAGGTCGAGCCGCTTGCCGATGGCATGAAGCTGGCCGGCCTCGTCGACGACGACCTTCATGTCGTCCTCGTCATAGCCATGCTTGCGGTCGATCGTGACGCAGATGCCTTCCTGGCTCCCGTTGCCGACCACCCTCGCCATCAGCGCATCGCTGACCAGCGTGTCGCCGTTCCAGACGAGGAGGTCGCCCTCAATCTCTTCCTTGGCGATGAACAGCGACCCGAGGTTGTCAGCAACCTTGAAGAAGGGGTTGTAGACCGTTCGGACTTGAGGCCCGAGGTCGCCGCGCCTTGCGATCGCCGCCTCGATCTGGTCGTCGCGAAAGCCGGTCACGACGACCGCCTCCTCGACCCCATTGGCGGCCAGCGCATCAAGCTGCCGATCGAGAAGCGTTCGGCCGTTGAACTCGATCAGGCACTTGGGCCGGTCGTCGGTCAGGTGACCGAGGCGCGAGCCCTGGCCAGCGGATAGGATGATGGCTTTCTTCATAATCGGCGGCCCGACTGCTCCCCAAATGCGGCATTGGTTTGACAGCAGAACGTGAATTCGTCGCGCTGGCCCATCGCCCTGTGGCGATTGGCGAGCGAGCTTGTCCACTGAAACAAAAACAAGGCGCTCGACCAGTGAAAAGCTATTTGTGCGGCTTCTGACGGTTGGTGACGCGAAGTTTCACCGGCTCACCTCGGAGGTCGTGAATTGAAATCTCAATTTCGCCATCGAGCGCATCGACGAGATCTCCCAGCGTATGCAGCGTCCAGTTGCTCGGGCCGCTTAGCTTCCTTGATACCCAGGCCGGATCCTTGCCGAGGCGAACGGCCAAATCCTGTTGCGTCATCCCTTGCGACTGTCGCAGCTTCCAAAGCTTGCGCACGGCAGCAAAGGCGAGGTCTCTCGTACGGGCAAAGCCTAGATTCCGCTCAATGGGAATGATCGATGCGCTAGGCGAGAGGGAAGTCATCGCAATTCTCCGTCACGTAACTTGTCATCGGAACTCTTACTGACGTCGAGCGCGCTCGATTCTTCCACGCGCCAATCACCTCGGTCCTGCCACCACGGACGTTACAAAATCCCATTAGCCCCTTGGGAATTGCTTCGGACATAATGGAGGGGCGGTTGATAAGCTCGGCGGCCTCTAGAGGATGAGGGGCCGTCACACTAAGTTCCGGCGAGGCGCTGCGGCAATCGGGATTGTGCTACTACCGAATTGTCCACGGCCTTGGCTATGATGAGTGACGAAAGGGTCCCACGCCGTGAAGAAGATCGAAGCCATCATCAAGCCGTTCAAGCTCGACGATGTGAAGGACGCGCTCCACGAGGTCGGCGTCTCGGGCATCACCGTCACCGAGGTGAAGGGCTTTGGCCGCCAGAAGGGCCATACCGAGCTTTATCGCGGAGCCGAATATGTCGTCGATTTCCTGCCCAAGGTGAAGGTCGAGGTGGTCGTCGAGGACGATCTTGCCGACCGCACCGTGGAAGCGATCGAGAATGCCGCCCGAACCGGGCGAATCGGCGACGGGAAGATTTTCGTCATGGGGGTCGAGCAGGCCATCCGGATCCGGACCGGCGATCGCGGCGCCGACGCCATCTGAGGGAGGCAGGCAGGGAGGGCGGCCGACTGGCAACGCAGCCGCTTCGCTTCGGTTCAAATGCCCGCTAAACCCGCGCCATGACCGCCGACCCGCGCCTAGCCTCAATGTCCCCGGACGAGCTCAAGCGCCACATGCGGGCGCTCGGCTACCGGACCCAGAGCGACCTTGCCAACGCGATCGGGGTCAGCCGCTCGGCGGTGAGCCTGTGGCTCGAAGGCAAGGTCGGGGTTCCCCGGCCGGTCGCAATGCTGCTGAGGATGCTCGTCCAGGCGCAGAGGCGCGCCTTCTGATCTGTTCGGCAAGCGCGTGAAAAGTTCACGGCACTGGTGACTCCGGGCGCTGCTGCTGGAAATTGCTTACCCCACAACCGAGGCGATGAGCCGAGGCGATTCTCTAGTTTTTGCAGATGGGGTTCACCATGGCCAATGCCGCGTCCGACGTTCTCAAGCAGATCGAGGAAAACGAGATTGAATATGTCGACCTGAGGTTCACGGACCCCAAGGGCAAGTGGCAGCACCTGACGATGGTCGCCTCGGTGATCGACGAGGACATGCTCACCGACGGCTTCATGTTCGACGGTTCCTCGATCGCCGGCTGGAAGGCGATCAACGAGAGCGACATGATCCTCATGCCGGACCTCGATTCCGTCTATGTCGACCCGTTCACCGCCACCCCGACGCTGATCCTGGTGTGCAACGTCGTCGAGCCCTCGACCGGCGAACTTTATGCCCGGGACCCGCGCTCGACCGCCACGCGCGCCGAGGCCTATCTCATGGCCACCGGCATCGGCGACACAATCTTTGTCGGC
>CAZQLI010000260.1:0-2878 GCA_964594145.1 uncultured Sphingomonas sp.
ATCCGGTTGGGATCGGGCATGTCGGCGGGATTGTGGAGCTCGATCGTCGTCGCCGGCTCGTTCTTCGAATGGGAAAGATGAAGGCGATAGACCACGGAAGGGGCCGTGGTGATGAGATCGAGATCATATTCACGGGTCAGCCGTTCCTGGATGATCTCCAGATGAAGAAGCCCGAGGAAGCCGCAGCGGAAACCAAATCCCAGTGCTGCGCTGGTCTCCATCTCGAAGCTGAACGAGGCATCGTTCAGCCGTAGCTTGAACAGGCTGTCGCGAAGCTTCTCGAAATCCGCGGCATCGGTCGGAAACAGCCCGCAGAACACCACCGGCTGCACTTCCTTGAAGCCCGGCAGCGGTTCGGCGGCCGGCCTTTTCGCGTCGGTGATCGTATCGCCGACCCTTGCTTCGCTGATTTCCTTGATCTGCGCCGTGATGAAGCCGATCTCGCCCGGCCCGAGGTCGGTCAGCTGCTCGATCTTCGGCGTCATGCACCCGACCCGGTCGACGAGGTGGGTCGTGCCGGCCTGCATGAAACGGATCTGCTGGCCCTTCTTCAGGACCCCGTCAATCACCCGGACGAGGATGACGACTCCGAGATAGGGGTCGTACCAGCTGTCGACGAGCATCGCCTTGAGCGGAGCGCTCGCGTCGCCCTTTGGCGGCGGGATCTGGTCGACGATGGCCTGCAGTATCTCGTCGATCCCGATACCGCTCTTGGCGCTTGCAAGCACTGCGCCGGAGGCATCGAGGCCAATGATGTCCTCGATCTCCTCGCGGACCTTCTCCGGTTCGGCCGCCGGAAGGTCGATCTTGTTGATGACCGGGACGATCTCATGGTCATGCTCGATCGACTGGTAGACATTGGCGAGGGTCTGTGCCTCGACTCCCTGCGCGGCATCGACCACGAGGAGCGCGCCTTCGCAGGCGGCAAGGCTTCGCGACACTTCGTAGGCGAAGTCGACGTGGCCGGGCGTGTCCATGAGGTTTAGCTCATAGGTCTCGCCATCGGCGGCCTTCCTCTTGAGGCGCACCGTCTGCGCCTTGATGGTGATTCCGCGCTCCTGCTCGATCTCCATATTGTCGAGCACCTGCTCGCGCATCTCGCGGTCGGTGAGTCCGCCCGTCCGCTGGATCAGCCGGTCGGCGAGCGTGCTCTTCCCATGATCGATGTGCGCGATGATCGAGAAGTTTCGGATCTTGTTCAGGTCGGTACTCAAATTGGCTGCTTCACGCTGTGGGATTTTTCCGCCGCCGCCTAGCAGGTGGCGATGATACTGTCATCGCCCGCATTTTGACCCGCTCCTTCGAGCATCTCGCTTCCCCGGGCGAGAAGTGTTACGGGGCTGTACCTATCAATTCAGGGGGGTAATTAATGCGCCGATTGACCTTCGCTGCGGCCGCCGCTGCGGTAGCCATCCTTGCCACTCCGGCGGTGGCCCAGACCAGCAACACGCGGGCGAGCGAATCCCGCAAGATGCAGACCAATGCCACGCAGCAGATCCCGACCTGCGCCCGGCCGCTCGGGGTGCTCGCGATCGTTGAGCCCGAAACCCAGTGGTGGCGGGAGCTCAACCTCGGAAGCCCGGAGGCGATCATCAAGGTGTTCGTGCAGCAGTCCCGCTGCTTCACCATCGTCAACCGTGGACGCTCGATGCAGAGCCGGGCCATGGAGCGCGCGCTCGCCGACCAGGGCGAGCTCCAGGCCGGCTCCAACCTCGGCAAGGGCCAGGTGAAGGCTGCCGACTATTTCCTCGAGCCCAACATCGTGACCGCGAACCGCAACTCGGGCGGTGGCGGGCTTGGCGCCGCCGCCGGAGCGCTCGGCGGCCTGTTCGGTGGTGGCGGAGCCTTCGTCGGCGGAATCGTCGGCGGGATCAACGTCAAGAAGGGCGAAGCCAATGTCACCCTGTCGGTGGTCGACGCCCGGACCACCGAGGAAATGGTGGTCGAGGGCTATGCCCGCAAGAAGGACATCAGCTGGGGTGCCGGTGGCGGCGGCGGCTGGTGGGGCGGCTTTGCCGCGGTTGGCGGCCATGGCTACCAGAACACCGAGATCGGGCAGGTGATCGTGCTCGCCTATCTCGATGCCTATACCAAGCTCGTTGGCCAGCTCGGCGGCCTGCCCGCCAATGCCTCGGCCGCGGCGCCGCCGGCGCAATGACAGCCGGGCGCGGCCCGGTTCCGGCCGGGCCGCGCAGTTTGTCGATGATTGCGCGCCGTTGATCGAACAGATTTGCATCGGGCCGCAAGGCCGGTAGGGTCCGCGCAAAATCCCTTCACGGAGCAAATTCATGCGCTTAGCCGATCGCCGTCTGTCCCTCCTGCTCGCCAGTGCCTCGCTGCTGGCAGCCTGCGCCCCGAGCGCCGCAGTGGAATCTGCCGCCAGCAGGGAGCTGGTGGCCGCGGTTGCTCCGGCAGAGCCGGCGGTTGCCGAGGCCGCGCCGGTCTCCGCGCTCGTCGAGCAGGTCGCGATCCCGCACGAGAAGTTCGTCCTCGACAATGGGCTGACGGTCATCGTTCACGAGGACCGCAAGGCCCCGGTCGTTGCCATCAGCACCTGGTACAATGTCGGCTCCAAGGACGAGCCGAAGGGCAAGACCGGTTTCGCCCACCTGTTCGAACATATCATGTTCAACGGGTCCGAAAATCTGCCCGGCGATTTCTTCGAATATCTCCAGCAGATCGGCGCGACCGACTATAACGGGACGACCTGGTTCGACAGCACCAACTATTTCCAGACCGTTCCCCGCGGCGCCCTCGACATGGGACTGTTCATGGAGAGCGACCGCATGGGCTACCTGCTCGGTGCGGTCACCCAGGAAAAGCTCGATAACCAGATCGGCGTCGTCCAGAACGAGAAGCGGCAGGGTGACAACCGGCC
>CAZQLI010000261.1:0-2832 GCA_964594145.1 uncultured Sphingomonas sp.
TGTTCGTCACCTCGACGCACAACCCGGTGCTGTTTTTCTCCAACATCGGCCGTGTCTACCGGATGAAGGTCTGGCGCCTTCCCGAGGGCGGGCCGAACGCCCGCGGCCGGCCGATGGTCAACCTGCTGCCGCTGTCCGAGGGCGAGACGATCTCGACGGTCCTCCCGCTTCCCGAGGACGAGGCGGAGTGGGGCGGGCTCCACATCATGTTCGCGACTGCCCGTGGAACGGTGCGCCGCAACTCGATGGATGCCTTCACCAACATCCCGACCGCCGGCAAGATCGCGATGAAGTTCGGCACGAGCGAGACCGAGGGCGAAGGCGAAGAGGATGTCGCGGAGGACACGCTCGACCGGATCGTCGGAGTCCGCCTGCTCACCGAAGAGGACGACGTTCTCCTGGCGACCCGCAACGGCAAGGCCATCCGCTTCCGCGGAACGGACGTGTGCGAGTTCCAGAGCCGCGCGTCGATGGGAGTCCGCGGAATCCGGCTCATGAACGACGACCAGGTGATCTCCATGTCGATCCTGCGCCGCGTCGGGACCACGCAGGAAGAGCGCGAGGCCTACCTGCGCTGCCCGGCCTGGCGCGAGAAGGACGAGGAATGCTCGCTCCCGGCCGAGCGCTATGCGGAGCTGGCCGAGAAGGAGCAGTTCCTCCTTACCGTCACCGAACATGGTTATGGGAAACGCTCGTCGACCTATGAATATCGCCGCACCAATCGCGGCGGCCAGGGCATCATCAACATCGTCACCTCGGAGCGTAACGGCGGCGTGGTCGCAAGCTTCCCGGTGAAACCCGGCGGGCAACTGATGCTCGTGACCGACCAGGGCAAGATGATCCGAACGACGGTGGGCGATATCCGCATCGCCGGCCGCAACACCCAGGGCGTCACCATCTTCAACGTCAACGATGGCGAGAAGGTGGTCTCGGTCGCCCGCATCGACGAGAGCGAGGAAGAAGAGGTCGAGCTGGAGGGCGGCGACGAGCTGGCCCCGGAGACCGGCGCGACGGTCGGAGAGGATCTGGCGTCCGGCGAACAGTAACGAGGAACGAGGGCATCGGCGGAGGCGTTGGTTGAGAAAATGTATCCGGCCAGTCGAAGGAGATGCCAATGCCGCTAGCCAACAATGCCCTCGTCCTGGTCACCGATGGTCGCAAGACGCTCTTCTTCCGCAATCATGGCGATGAAAACCAGATCGATCTTCGGACCGAAGCCCATGACGAGCGTCCGGACCTCAAGGACAGCGACATCAAGGCCGATGCCCCCGGTGTGCAGGCGCAGTCCGGCGGGTTCGGCCGCCAAAGCTACGAGGAAACCGATTTTCACCAGCTAGAAGAAGAGCGCTGGGCCCATGCCGCCGCGGAAGAGGTGAACCGCCGGGTGCTCGAGAATGGATTTGACGCGCTGGCGGTCATCGCCCCGCCCAAGACGCTTGGGACCATCCGCAAGAAGCTCCACAAGGAGGCCGAGCGGCGGCTGGTATGCGAGATACCCAAGGAAATGACTGGCAGGCCAATTCCCGACATCGAGGCCCTCCTGGTCGAGGAGACCAAGGCCGAGACCCCTGCCCCCTTTTAAGGAAACAGGTGGGTGACGCTCGCCTCGGGCGCCGCAGCGGCGATGAGCAGAGACCGGTGGCAGCCGGCGGGCTCCCGCTCATAGCATAGCAAGGCGCTGGGCATTTCTGCCGCCAGCTCGCGCATCTGCTGTGCCTGGACGATCGCCTCGGGAAGGTCGAGCTGGGCCGAGTATATCCGTTCAAGGTCCTTCTGCCGCCCGGCCCTCGCCGCCGCCCTTCCCTCCGCCGGCGTCCCCAGCGCTTTGAGGTGAACATAGTCGATGCCGGCTTCGGCAAGCGCGTTTCGAAGCGGGGTCTTGGAAAATCCCGGCCTTCGCGAAAGCGGGAGTGCGCGAACGTCGATGACCCGCCCGACGCCTGCCTTTCCAAGCGCGTCGATGAACTCGGCGACGGTGGTCGCTTCATATCCGATGGTGAATAGCTGGAGTGGCACGGGCGAACACCTAGACCCTTCCGGGCACTCGCGTCGAGTGACCCGGCCCCGGCCTTGAGGAGACAACCGCCTCGACTTGGCGGTGCGCCAGGGGCTAATGGCGCGGCCGTGACCCATGACGTTCATATCATTGGCGGCGGGCTTGCCGGCTCGGAAGCCGCCTGGCAGCTCGCTCGCCTCGGCCTTCGGGTACGGCTGAGCGAAATGCGCGGTGCCGGTGAAACCACGCCTGCCCACGAGACCGACCGGCTCGCTGAAATGGTCTGTTCCAACAGCTTCAGGTCAGACGATGCCGAGAACAACGCCGTCGGCCTCCTCCACCAGGAAATGCGGGCGCTGGGATCGCTGGTCATGGCAGCAGCGGACCAGCACCGGGTTCCGGCGGGCTCGGCGCTTGCCGTCGACCGCGAGGCCTTTGCAGCCGAAGTGACGTCGAGGATCACCGCCCATCCCGACATCGAGCTGGTCAGGGAACGGGTCGACGAGCTTCCACCCACTGGCCTTGCAATCATTGCCACGGGGCCGCTCACCTCGCCCGGTCTTTCCGAGGCGATCGCCAGGGCTACCGGCAGCGATGCGCTGGCCTTTTTCGACGCGATCGCGCCGATCGTCCACCGCGACAGCATCGACATGTCGGTCTGCTGGTTCCAGTCGCGGTGGGACAAGGGTGACGGCAAGGACTATATCAACTGCCCGATGACGAAGGAGCAGTATTGGGCCTTCGTCCAGGCGCTGAACGATGGCGAGAAAGCGCCGTTCAAGGAGTGGGAGAAGGACACGCCCTATTTCGAGGGCTGCATGCCGATCGAGGTGATG
>CAZQLI010000262.1:0-2819 GCA_964594145.1 uncultured Sphingomonas sp.
AGGCGGCCTTGATCGCCGACGCGCTGGGGCATAGCAGCCCCGGTTCCGTAACCGCAAAAGCATCTTAAGGGATAAGCGAGCCATGGCTACCGATGTGAAGGTTCCCGCACTGGGAGAGTCGATCACGGAAGGAACGCTTGCGCAGTGGCTCAAGAAGCCCGGCGAGGCGGTCGCGGCCGACGAGGCGATCGCCTCGCTCGAAACCGACAAGGTGTCGGTCGAGGTGCCCTCGCCCGTGGCCGGGACCCTGAGCGAGCAGCTGGTCGAGGAAGGCGAGACGGTCGAGGTCGGCGCGATCATCGCGAGGATTGGCGAGGCTGGCGCTTCAGCCGGAGCAGCTCCGGAAGCTCCGGCCGAAAAGCCGGAAGCTCCAGCCGGGAAGAAGGAAGCCAGCGAGGAAGCAGCGGACTCGTCCACCAACCCGGCCGGCGCCGGTGAAACACCGATGCCGCGCGGCGACGAGCATGCACCGGAAGCGGGCGACACCGCCGCTGCCGACCTTACCCTGTCCCCGGCAGTGCGCCGGGCGGTACTCGAGCATCACGTCGATCCTTCCAGGATCCAGGGAAGCGGCAAGGACGGCCGGATTACCAAGGACGACGTGCTTGCAGCTGCCAAGCTGAAGGAAGAAGCCCCGCGGACCGAGCGCGCTGCACCCCCGGCCCAGTTCGAGGAGCCCCAGCGCAAGGCGTCGCCGGCACCGTCGGGAACCGCCGGGGAGCGGCGCGAGGAGCGGGTGAAGATGACCCGGCTTCGCCAGACCATCGCCCAGCGCCTCAAGGACGCCCAGAACACCGCGGCGCTTCTTACCACCTACAACGATGTTGACATGTCGGCGGTGATCGACGCCCGGGCGCGCTACAAGGAATTGTTCGAGAAGAAGCATGGCATCCGCCTCGGCTTCATGGGCTTCTTCGTGAAGGCGGTGGCGCTCGCCGCGCGCGACGTGCCGTCGGTCAATGCGCGGATCGAGGGCGACGAGATCGTCTATTCGGATTTCCTCGACGTGTCGGTCGCAGTGTCAGCGCCCAAGGGCCTGGTCGTCCCGGTAATCAGGGATGCCGACAAGCTCAGCTTCGCCGAGATCGAGAAGGCGATCGCGGCCTTTGGCAAGAAGGCCAAGGAAGGAAGCCTCACCGTCGACGACATGAAGGGCGGCACCTTCACCATCTCCAATGGCGGCGTCTTCGGTTCGCTCCTTTCCAGCCCGATCATCAACCCGCCACAGTCGGCGGTCCTCGGCATGCACCGGATCGAGGAACGGCCGGTGGTGCGCGACGGCCAGGTCGTTGCAAGGCCGATGATGTACCTGGCGCTGAGCTACGACCATCGCCTGATCGATGGCCGCGAGGCGGTAACCTTCCTCGTCCGCGTCAAGGAAGCGATCGAGGACCCGACCCGGCTGCTCATCGACCTCTAAAGGGGAACGGCCGCCCGCTCATGCGTTGAGCGGTAATGACTGACCCTCCCGAGCCACGCCGGGGAATGCCGCCGGTCAAGCTGGACGAAGCCGAGTTTCGGCGCCGCTTCCTGTCGAGCTTCTCCGACCCGGCCTTCGAGGCAGCCGGGCCGGAGCTCGACCGGATCGCCGGGATCGCCTGGGACGGTTACTGCAATTCCCGCAAGTCACCGCGCACCCGCAAGGCTGGCCCGGGCTATGCGGATCCCCAGTTCGACCTCGCCGACGACTGGCGGGCTGCTCGCGAGGGTATCGAGCGGGCCCGGCGCGAGCATGATGACCCCGGCCAGCCGCGCTGCTTCCTCGTCATCAACTGCGCTGCAAGGAGCGAACACAGTTGCCCGGGTGAAATGTCCAAGAGCTGGCGGCTCGCCAGTATCGCCCAGGAAATCTGCAGTCAGGACGGCGCGCTGGTCCACATGCTCGACCTGTCGCGGCTCGCAAGCGAGTATGGCCGCCATATCCACCCCTGCAAGACCTGCTTCTCGACCTCGCCGGCGCTCTGTCACTGGCCCTGCAGCTGCTACCCCAACTACGCGCTCGGGCAGACCCAGGACTGGATGAACGACATCTACCCGCTGTGGGTTCGCGCCCATGGCATCATGCTGGTGACTCCGGTGAACTGGTATTCGCCAAGCTCTCCGCTCAAGCTGATGATGGACCGGCTGGTATGCGCAGACGGAGGCAATCCCGATCCGAGCAGCACCAGCGGCAAGGACGTCGAAAAGGCCAAGAAGCTCGAGCTCGACGGCTGGAACTATCCTCGCCACCTTGCTGGCCGGCTTTTTTCGGTCATCGTCCATGGCGACGTCGAGGGCGCCGAGAATGTCCGGCGGGCGCTCGTCGACTGGCTCAGCTACATGGGCCTGAAGTCGGCCGGGCCAAGCGCTTCGCTCGACCGGTATATCGGCTACTGGAAGCCCTATTCGACCAGCCACGAGGAACTGGACGAAGACCATTGCATCCAGGAAGAGGTGCGCAATGCCGCAAGGACGCTGGTCCGGGCGGTAGGGGAGCAGGCGTCGGGGCAGCTCATCGACGGCGGCGAGGGCCTTAAGCGGCCGCGCCGGAAATAGCTGGCGAGCCCATGGGGTGGATAAAAGCATCGCGCTTGCTTATGTCGCGCCGCGAGCCCGCCGTTCGGCGCTGCTGCCTGCTGCAACCAAGGATAGGACATGGCTGATTTTGATTTCGACGTGCTGGTGATCGGCGCAGGCCCCGGCGGCTACGTGGCCGCGATCCGCGCCGCCCAACTTGGGCTCAGGACTGCCTGTGCCGAGGGCCGCGAGACGCTCGGCGGCACCTGTCTCAACGTCGGCTGCATTCCTTCCAAGGCGATGCTCCATGCCTCCGAATATTT
>CAZQLI010000263.1:0-2802 GCA_964594145.1 uncultured Sphingomonas sp.
CGCAATAGTCGAGATAGTCGGTCCATTTCTGGTCACCGAGCAGGTCAGCCTTGCTGACCTTTATCTCGACGATGGTGAGCTCGCCCTTGGGGCCGATCGCCATCAGGTCGGCGCGCCGGCCGTTGGGCAGCGGCACCTCGCACATGGCGAACAGATCATGCCTGCAAAATAGCCTGGTTACCCCTCGAGCCACTTCCGCGGCGATCGGCGGACCATCGATGAAGCAATCGGGAATCGGGTTCGAAGCCATTCCCACTGACTAGAACAAAAGGTGTCCGTAGCCAATCCGCCTGCGATGAATGAAGTTGCCGCTTCGGCCCGGGGGGCAACCGGGCCGAAAAGGATCAGCGGTAGAAGACGTGGTTGCCGAGCGTCGCGACCCGCTTCAGCTTCCAGCCCGGAGAAACCCGGCGCGCGTGGAAGAAGAGTGCTTCGCCCACCGGCGAGGGGTGGAGCTCCTGGTCGACGATCTTGGCGATCGCGACTGCTTCCTGCCAGTCACGGCTGGACCGCGGGATATGCGGATAGGACTTGCCATGGACGAAGCTGAACTGGCTCCGCTGGAACAGGACGCCGCAATAGGTCGAGGGAAAGCGGCCGGACTCGGCCCGGTTGGCAATGACATGGCCAACCGCGAGCTGTCCGTTCAGGCTCTCGCTCTTGGATTCAAAATAGATCCCGGCTGCGAGGCATTCGAGGTCCCGGCTGCCGGGATCCGAGCTGCGGAGATCCGCAACCGTCTCGGCGAGCGTTGCACCGGCCTCGATTTCCTCTTCGTCCGCTTCTCCGGTGGGAGAAAGCGGGCTGGAAACTTCCTCGACTGGAAGCTTGTCCGTGGTGGCTGCC
The DNA here is from genome assembly GCA_964594145.1 of uncultured Sphingomonas sp. Taxonomy (GTDB): domain Bacteria; phylum Pseudomonadota; class Alphaproteobacteria; order Sphingomonadales; family Sphingomonadaceae; genus Sphingomicrobium. The sequence goes on from CAZQLI010000263.1 coordinate 847, forward strand.
ACGGGGAACTCGTTCGAACCTTGGGGGATTAATGGTTCGGCGTTGGGACTAACCTTCGCCGGGGCGACCGAAGAAGCGGTCAGGGCAGCAATCACCAGCAAGGCGGAACGTAAAGCCACAATCATGAAAACCGTCACAAGAGCGGTGAACCGGCCGGTTGGCGTGCGCTACAGCAACTAATGCTCGCCTAGGGTGGTCCCCCGACTGCGTGGCATCTCAATCAGGCGTCTTGCCGATGAAAAGGATGCCCCCCGCGTCAATATGTGCGGTCCTGTTTTCGGATAGGTTCCGCCCGGTCAACCTTGGGCGACCATTTCATCGATGAATCGTTCCGGCTCCGCGATGTCCAGTTCAATTAACCATGAATCTTCATCAAACCGGGTGCGTTTTGCGACCCAATCCGTGATTTCCGGGGCGGCCGAACCGGCGGCGGGGCCCATTTTCTGCCATCGGTAGGTCCCGTCGGGCGCCAGCGCCCGCTCGAGGCAGGCGTGGTGAATTCCCCGGCTCGCGACCAGGAGCAGCAGCGAACCCCGCTCGGCGTCGCCGCGCCTGAGGACGGTCGCGAAGCCGCCTTCCTGCTCCGCCCGGCGGATCAGCGAGGCTGCCTCGACATGAGCGGCCAGCCGCCCGCTCATCGATCGAACTTGTATCCGTCCAGCCCGGCGAGAGGGATGTGGGAGCGCATGAAGGTGCCGGTGCCGCGGGCGCATTCCTCGCCCTCGCTATCGATGATTCGGGCCTCGGCGACGAAAACGCGTCTCTTGCCCGAGATCCAGCGTCCCTCGGCCCGGGCTTCGCCGCCGCGCATCGGCCTCGTGAAATGGAGGTTGAACGCGGTTGTCAGCAGGAATCGGTCCGTGACGAGCCCGTTGGCGGCATAAAATGCCGCGTCGTCGAGCATCTTGAAGTAGAGCGTCCCATGGGCCGCGCCCGCGGCATGGAAGGTCTCGTTCGAAACCTCGAACCGGATGATGCTCCTGCCGGCCTCCTCGAGGCTCAGCCTCGACCGGAACAGGCGGTTGACTGGAGCCGAGTCATAGAGCGATTCTAGAGCGCGCAAGTGCGCCTCTTCGCCCGACGGAGCGCCGTCAGGCTGCATCCCGCTCCTCGGCGCCCATCAGAACCGCCGCAAGCGCGTCGCGCGTCCGGGCACCGCGAAGCTTCTCGACCACGCCGGCATGCCGGACGAGCCGGCTGACCGCCGCGAGCGACTTCAGATGCTCCGCCCCCGCATCGGGCGGGGACAACAGCAGGAAAACGAGGTCGACCTCGCGGCCATCGATCGCCTTGTAGTCGATCGGTGCCGCGAGGCGGGCAACCAGCGCATAGACACGGTCGAGCCCGGCGAGCTTTCCATGCGGAATGGCAACGCCGTCGCCAAAGCCGGTCGAGCCCAGCCGTTCGCGTTCGCCGATGGCATCGGCGATGTCGGACGGGTCAATCGCCAGCCGCGACGCGGCGATCTGCGCCAGCTGGTTCAAAAGCTGGCGCTTGTTGCCCGCGCTCAAGTCAACGCGGATCGCTTCAAAATCCAGAAAATCGGAAAGCTGCATTTGATCTCGTTCCAGGACCGGCAGTTACGCACGGGCAATGAATTTTGCCACGCACCTAGCCGAGCCATTGCTACTTTGTCACTTGGCGGATGGTTCAACCCAGCCGATGGTTCCGTCATCCCGGCGATAGACCATGTTGTATTCGCCGCTGTTGGCGTTGCGAAACATCAGCGCCGTCGTGTTGCGCAGGTCGAGCATCATTACAGCGTCGGAAACGCTGGCGTCGGGAATGTCGACCCGGGTCTCGGCGACGATTGCCGGAGCCGGTGGGATTGGCTCTTCCTGGTCGGCCGGCGAAGCAAAAATCGTATAGGCGGCATTTTGCGGAATCTCGCTTCCATCAGCTTCACCGCGCCGCTCGCGGAGCCGGTCCCGATAGCGTTTGAGCTGGCGCTCGATC
>CAZQLI010000264.1:0-1186 GCA_964594145.1 uncultured Sphingomonas sp.
CCTTCTTCAGATAATCGAGGGTCGAAAGGCCGGTACCATAATCGTCGATCGACACGCGAACGCCGAGGTCGCGAAGCCCGAACAGCGGGCTGATGTCGGCCCCGTTGGAAAGTGCCGCGGTCTCGGTGAGCTCGAGCGTCAGGCGCGACGCTTCGAGTCCATGGCGATCGAGGACGTCGCGCACCTTGGAAGGGAGGGTCTTGTCGGCGAGCATCCTCGCGGAGAGGTTGACCGCCATGTCGAACTTGCCGTGCTCGCGGTTGATGCGGGCGGCCGCCTCGACTGACTTTTCAAGGACGAACAGGGTCAGCTTTTCAATGCGGTCGTTCTGCTCGGCAGCGGCGATGAACTCGGTCGGGCTGATCGGCCCCTTCTCTGGATGCGTCCAGCGGGCGAGCGCCTCGGCCCCGCGGGTGCGGTGGGTCCGAAGGTCAAGCTGCGGCTGATAGGCAACCCAGACCTCGCCATTGTCGATGGCATCGTCGAGCTTGCTGAGCAGCGAGAGCCGCCACTCGGCGTCCTTGAGCCGTTCCGGGTCGTGGTATTTCCAGCGGAGCCCCTCGGCATGGGCCTCGTCCGCGGCGACGAGGGCGCTGTTGAAGCGGTTGGTGGGCGACCGGCCGCTTCCGATTTCTACGCCGAAGCTGATCGCGATGTCGAACCGCTTGCCGTCCAGCCGGGCCGGGCTGCGGAAGAGCGCGGCGAGTGCCTCGACATGGTGGCCGATCGCGGTTCCCGCCGGGACGGTCCAGGCGAAAATGCCCTCGTCCCCCTGGTATACGGTTGCAACCTCAGACCCGACCTTGAGGCGGGAGGAGACCTGTTCGACGAGCCTTTTTTCATCGGCAGGCGACAGGGTCGAGACGATTTGAGGGTAGTTGATGACCCGGGCGACCACCAACGGGCGGTCGCGCTCATGCCTGGCCTTGCGGAAGGCCACCAGGTTTGGAAGCCCGCTCGACGCGTTGGTCAGCCCCCGCCGCTTCGCCATCTGCAGCAGCAACCCGGAGCCGAACCAACAAAGGACGAAGAGGCCGGGCGTTACATCGGCGAAGACCTGGCTCCGCTCGAGGAAGACGGGTGTCACGACGAGCGCCGCCAGTCCGCCGAGGATGCTCGCGGCCTGGATCCTGCCGCTGCGCCGGACGGTGAGGATGGCAATGCCCGCGGCGAGCAGGAAGGCGGG
>CAZQLI010000264.1:1286-2788 GCA_964594145.1 uncultured Sphingomonas sp.
AGCTGGGCATAGCGCCCGCGCGGCCAGGGCCAGCGCCCGACTTCGCGGACCGATTTCTCGTCGATTCCCACGAGGACGATGTCGCCGCTCGCAGGCCGTTCGTTGACGTGGTTGCGGATTACCCGCAGCCGGTCTTCGGGATATTCGCCGGCGCCCGTCACTCCAAAAACCAGGCCGAGCACCAGCGTCCAGCCGAGCAGCCTCCGCGGGCGATCGGCTTTCGCTTGCTGATCCTTTCGGCGCAACCAGCGCATCGGCGAACTTGTCCTCTTTGCTAGTTAACTGCCATGACCAGAAAAAGGTTTACAAACCGGAAACCGGATGACGTTTAATCGCTGGCAAGAGAAAGTTTTTTCGCGCCTCGACATCCTCGCCCTAGCTTGCCACAAGTTCGCTAACGCTCACTCGGGGGAGGCGTCCTTTGGACTTCATCTCGATCCTGTCGATCTTCGTCCTGGCCTGTTTCGTTGGCTATTATGTCGTCTGGTCGGTGACGCCGGCGCTCCATACGCCGCTGATGAGCGTCACCAACGCCATTTCATCGGTCATCGCGGTCGGCGCGCTGATCGCCGCCGCCGCCTCGGGAAGCTGGCAGTCCAAGTGGCTCGGGCTGGTCGCCGTCGCGCTTGCAAGCGTGAACATTTTCGGCGGCTTTGCGGTCACCCAGCGAATGCTGTCCATGTACCGCAAGAAGGAGCGCCGCGATGCATGAGGCCGCGGCCATCCCTTCCTGGGTCCTGCTGGCCTACCTGGTCTCGGGCGTCTGCTTCATCCTCGCGCTAAGGGGCCTTTCCAGCCCGGACACCAGCCGACGGGGCAACTGGACCGGCATGGTCGGCATGGCAATTGCCCTCGTCACGACCATCATCACCCATGTCCCCCGAACCGGGGCTGCCGGCGAGCTGGCGGGGTTCGATGCGAGCTCGGTCGACTGGACCCAGCTCCTCTACATCCTTGCCGCCGTCGTGATTGGCGGCGGTATCGGACTGGTGACGGCGCGGCGGATCCAGATGACGGCCATGCCCCAGCTGGTCGCGGCTTTTCACTCGCTGGTCGGCATGGCGGCGGTCCTCGTCGGCGCCGCGGCCTTCCTCAACCCGGGCGCCTTCGGAATCGTCGACGGCTCGGGCCTCATCCTCGGGGTAAGCCGGATGGAGATGGGCCTTGGCGTCGCAATTGGTGCCATCACCTTTTCAGGCTCGGTAATCTCCTTCCTCAAGCTCAATGTCAACATGAGCGGAAAGCCGATCCTCCTGCCGGCGCGGCACTGGATCAACCTCGCCGTCGGCCTCGCCATCTTCTTCTTCCTCTATGGGTTCTGGCATTCGCAGTCGCCGATCGATTTCTGGACGCTTGCTGCACTGAGCTTCCTCATCGGCTTCCTGCTGATCATCCCGATCGGCGGTGCCGACATGCCCGTCGTCATCTCGATGCTGAACAGCTATTCGGGCTGGGCCGCGGCGGCGATGGGGTTCACGCTGCACAATACGGCGATGATCATC
>CAZQLI010000265.1:0-2774 GCA_964594145.1 uncultured Sphingomonas sp.
GCAGGCAATCAATCCGAATTCCTCGCCGATAACCGAGAAAATATAGTCGGTATGCGGCTCTGGCAGGCCGAATTTCCGGGTCCCCGCTCCAGGCCCCATGCCGAACAGCCCGCCCGCCGTCAGCGTCCGCATGGCATTTTCGGTCTGGTAATTGTCTCCCTCGCCGAAAATGAACGCGTCGATCCGCGCCGTCGCGACATCGTAGAAGAAATAGGCAAGGACGACGCCGATAACCGCGGCGATTCCAAGGCCGATCAGGATCCTGAGGTTGAGACCGGCGATCGCGAGCATCGCGATCCACACCGCGGCGAAGATGATGGTCGAGCCGAAGTCGGGCTGGCGCATCAGGAGAACGGCGACAAGGGCGACCAGCACCGCTGAAAGGCTGAAGATCGGGAGCCCCTTGTCATTCTCGCGAAGGCTCAGGAGCCAGGCCATCGAGATGACGAAGAAGGGTTTCAGAAACTCCGATGGCTGGAACTGGCCGATACCAAGATTGAGCCAGCGCCGGGCACCGTTTACTTCGGCGCCGAGCCAGGGAACCAGGGCGAGGGCCACGAGACAAAGGAGCGAGCCCAGGACCGACAGGCGCCGCAACGTTTCGCGCGGTTGCATCGAGATGGCGATCATGACCGGGATCGACAGGGTGATCCATGCGATCTGGCGGTAGAAATAATGAAGCTCGTGGAATCGCACGGAGCCGCCCGAATAGCGCTGGGCCGCCGCAGGGCTCGCGGCGGCGACGGCGATGAGCCCGCAGCCGATCAGCAGCGCCAGCATGAACAGCAGTACCCGGTCGATTTCCCAGAACCACAGCGCGACGGGCGAACGGTCGGACCGGCCATAGCGACCGGGGTCCACCAGCGCGGCGCTTGCCTTGATCCTGCCGGTGATAGTCTGGCTCATAATCCCCCCACCACGGCGCGAAACGCTTCGCCGCGTGCTTCGAAATCCCGGTACTGGTCGAAGGATGCGCAGGCCGGAGAAAGAAGGATGGTATCACCAGCCCTTGCTTCCGACGCCGCGCTCCTAACCGCTTCGTCCAGCGTGACACACTCTGCCACGGCCATGTGCGGCGACAAGAGGGAAGCGAATAATTCTCCCGCTTCACCAATGGTATAGGCTTTTTCAACATGGCCGAACCAGGGGGCGCACTCGTCGAGACTGTCGGTCTTGGCCTGGCCACCGCAGATCCAGCGGATCTTGCGGAAGGCGGCAAGGGCGGGCGCGGTTGCCGTCGGATTGGTTGCCTTGCTGTCATTGACGAAGAGGACGCCCGACTTTTCCGCAACCCGCTCCATGCGGTGGGGAAGCCCGGCATAGGTGCGAAGTCCTGCCTCGATCTCGGCGGCGCCAAGGCCGAGCGCTTCGCAGGTTGCCTGGGCCGCGGCGACATTCTGCAGGTTATGGGGTCCCTGGAGCGCCGGCCAGGAGCCCTGGGCCGAGGAATCGACCCGGTGAAAATGTGGCTCTGTACCGCCGACAACTGCTCCCGGCTGCTCCGGAATCCGGCCTCGCCACCCGCCGAAGCACGAAGGGAGCTCCAAAGTTTCGGTAGAAACAGCCACTCTGCCTGGAGACTGCATTTCGAACAGGCGGAACTTCGAATCCCGATAGGCCTCGAAACCCGGATAACGGTCGAGATGGTCGGGCGTCACGTTGAGAAGAACTGCGACGTCGCAGTCGAGGCTCATGGTAAGGTCAATCTGGTAGCTTGAAAGCTCGAGCACGTAGACGCCGCCTTCGGGAAGCGGGTCCTGGCTGAGGATGGGAAGGCCGATATTGCCACCCATGGTCGCGGGAACCCCGGCCTCTTTCAGAATATGGTGGATCAGGGCAGTGGTGGTCGACTTGCCGTTGGTCCCTGTTATCCCGACCAGCCTGTGCGGCGGGAGTTCGGGTCTCGCCCGCGAGAAAAGCTCGATGTCGCCGATGACCTCGGTTCCGGCGGCCCTCGCCAGCTGCGCAATCGGGTGGCGATTGAGCGGGAGACCCGGCGTGACCACGATCGAATCAAACCTGGCGAGGTCGCCCGACACGAAATCCTCGAGGACAGCGCCATCGGGCAGCTTCGCTCGTGCTTCTTCCCGGTCGTCCCAGGCCCATATTTTCGCGCCGCTCGCCAGCAACGCCTCTACCGTGGCCAGGCCGCTTCGGGCGAGGCCCAGGACGGCGTAGCATTTGTCGGAGAAGGCGCGGGCGGCAATCACCTGAGCTTGAGCGTCGCGAGGCCGGCAAGCGCGAGAATGAAGCTGATGATCCAGAAGCGGATCACCACGGTCGGCTCGCTCCAGCCGAGATGCTCGAAATGATGATGAATGGGAGCCATGCGGAAGATCCGCTTGCCATAGCGTTTGAACCAGAACACCTGGACGACGACGCTGACGGCTTCGAGGACGAACAGGCCGCCGACCACCACCAGGACGAATTCATGGTGGGTTGCAACCGCAACCGCGCCGAGCGCACCGCCGAGGGCGAGGCTCCCCGTATCGCCCATGAAGACGGCCGCCGGGGGAGCGTTGAACCAGAGGAAGGCGAGGCCAGCGCCAACGATGGCAAGAAGCAGGACGGTGAGATCGCCTGCTCCCTTGACGTTGGGGATTCCAAGATATTCGGCGTAAACGGCGTTACCCACCAGGTAGGCGATCAGGGTGAAAGCGACTGCCGCGATGATGACGGGCATGGTCGCGAGCCCATCGAGGCCGTCGGTCAGGTTCACGGCGTTGCCAAAGGCGACGATGACGAAGGCACCGAAGGCGATATATGCCCATCCA
>CAZQLI010000266.1:0-2741 GCA_964594145.1 uncultured Sphingomonas sp.
AGGTCGCCGTCGTTCTTCAGCATGACGATCGACTTGCGGCCGGCTTCGCGGGCGAGCGCACGGGTCTTTGGCTGCATCGAGCGGGCGGCCTCGCGCTTCTCGTCGATCCGCCGGAACGGGTCCTCGAACAGGCCGAGCATCGCCTTCATCGCGAGGACCTTGCGGACCGAGGCATCGAGCTGCGCCTCGGGAACCTCGCCCTTGCGAACGAGGTCGGGAAGATGCTGGCGGTAAAGGCCGCTCTGCATGCTCATGTCGACACCGGCGAGGAAGGCAAGGCGCGCCGCGTCGCGGCCATCCTTGGCATAGCCGTGAAGGATGAGCTCCTCGTCGCCGGTATAATCGGAAACGACAAATCCCTCGAAGCCCCACTCGCCGCGGAGCAGGTCGGTCATCAGCCAGCGATTGGCGGTTGCCGGGATGCCGCTAAGCTCGTTGAACGAGGCCATCACCGACAGCGCGCCGGCATCGAGCGCCGCCTGGAACGGCGGGAAATAGATTTCGCGCAAAGTCCGCTCGGACGCGTCGACCGTGTTATAGTCGAGGCCGGCCTCCGCCGCGCCATAGGCCGCGAAATGCTTGGCGGTCGAAAGGAAATGCTCGTTCGACTTGAGGTTCGTGCCCTGGAAGCCCTTCACCCGGGCCGCCGCGAACTGCCGGCCAAGCAGGACATCTTCGCCCGCTCCCTCGACGCCCCGGCCCCAGCGCTGGTCGCGGGCGATGTCGACCATCGGCGCGAAATTCCAGTCGATGCCAGCGCCCGTCGCTTCAAAGGCAGCAGCCTCGGCGGTACGCCTGGCAAGCTCCGGCTCGAAGCTCGCCACCTCGGCCAGCGGCACCGGGAAGATGGTCCGGTGGCCGTGGATGATATCGGCTGCGAAAATGAGCGGGATCTTCAGCCGCGATTCCCTCGCGGCCGCGGTCTGCATCTGCTTGTGCATCCTCGCGCCCGCGCCGTTGAAGACGCCGGTCAGGAGACCCTTCCGGGCCTCCTCCAGCTGCCCGTCGAAATTGCGGTGCGCCGGCGGATTGAGAGCGGCCGCCTTGCTGCCTCCCCAGGCCGAGGCCATCAGGCTCAATTGCCCGGCCTTCTCCTCGAGCGTCATCTGGCCGATCAGCGAGTCGACGAATGATGGCACGGGAAGTCGAGTTGCTGCCTGGAGCAATGCCCGGGCGGGACTCGCCACCCACGCGGTTACAGCGCCAAGGCCCATGAGCGCCGCGCGGCGCGAGATGGCGGTATCGAGCATTTTTCCTCCCGTCAGGCGGCCAGCACGCGGCCGCTTTTATCTTTATCGAACGCTTGCAGCGATCTGCCGTAACCGGTTACATGACTTTTCCACGCCATAATTGCAATGTTGCAAAATGCTTGCGGCGCAACGCCGGGTCGGTAATCGGATGTTACGATGACGGAACCAACGATCCGCGATGTTGCCCGCCGCGCCCAGGTCTCGATTGCCTCGGTGTCGCGCGCCCTCAACGGCCTCGGAAATGTCGCGGAGCAGACGCGGCTCAAGGTGGAGGAAGCAGCGCGCGAACTTGGCTATGTCCCGCATGCAGGCGCGAGGAGCCTCAGCCTCGCCCAGACCCGCGCGATCGGAGTCGTCCTCCCAGACGTCCACGGCGAATTTTTTTCGGAAGTGATGCGCGGAATGGACCGCGAGGCGAGCGAGCGCGACTATGTCCTCCTCCTCTCCAACATGCACAACGGCAGCGGCCAGGCCGAGAAGGCACTGAGGGCAATGCGCGGCCGAGTCGACGGGATCGTGGTGATGGCGCCGCACCTCAATGCCGGCGCGGTCGAGGACGCGCTTCCCCCTCGCCTTCCTGCCGTGCTCCTTAACGCGCGCGGCGACGTCCGCTCGCACAGCAGCTTCGGGGTCGACAACCACCGGGGCGTGCTCGCGATCGTCGAGCATTTCCGAAGCCTCGGGCGCGCGCATGTGGTCCATATTGCCGGCCCTCCCGGAAACGTCGACGCCGACGAGCGCTGCCGGGCGTTCGAGCAGGCGATGCGTGGCTGGAAGCCGGACAGCGAACCGGTCGTGCTGCGCGGAGACTATAGCGAGGTCGGCGGTGCCGAAGCGGTGAGCCAGCTCATCACGCTCGACCTCCCGTTCGATGCCATTTTCGCGGCCAACGACATGATGGCGATCGGCGCCATGGACGAGCTTCGAAACCGCGGCATCGCCATCCCCGACGGTGTCGCGGTGGCGGGTTTCGACGATGTCCCCATCTCGCGGCACCTTGGCCTCACCACCGCGCGCGTTCGGATCGACGAGCTCGGCGCCCAGTCGGTCGGGAGGCTCATCGACATCATCGAACATGGCGAGGACGAGCCGAGGCAATTGCTCCAGCCGCCCGAGCTCGTTGTCCGCTCATCGACCGGTCACGCCCGAGCCTGACCCCGAACCAACGCCGGCAGGCTGGACGACCCGCCGGCCATTTTGCTCAGCGCATCGGGACCGTCTTGCTCAGCTTGGAAACGCCGCTCTCGTTGAAAGCCTCGACCGCGACCCAGTAGGGAACGCCCTTGTTGAGCGAGCGAAGTTCCTTTTCGAGCATGGCGCCGCTTCCGAGCTCGTCGGACCAGAGCTGGTAGGTCATGGTCAGCCGGTCGGGCCTGGTGCCGAACCTGATATTATAGCCAATAGCGCCATTGACCTTCCCCCAGCGGATCGTCGCGTCGCGCTCGTCCTCGTGGCGCCTGGCCTCGAGCCGCGAAGGCCTCGAGGGCGCAG
>CAZQLI010000267.1:0-2728 GCA_964594145.1 uncultured Sphingomonas sp.
GGGCGAGGGCGGCAGCCTGTCGCTCCTCGCGCTCATCAACCGGTCCGCCAGTGACGGCGACAAGAAAAAGTGGACGAAGAGCATCGTCCTGCTCGGCGTGTTCGCCACCGCGCTCTTCTACGGCGACAGCATGATCACCCCGGCGATCTCGGTTCTTTCCGCGGTCGAGGGCCTCACCACCGTGAACCCGGGACTCGACTCCTGGGTCATACCAATCGCCATCGCGCTGCTAATCGGGATTTTCGCAATCCAGTCACGTGGCACGGCGAAGGTCGGCGCCCTGTTCGGGCCGGTGATGCTGTTCTACTTCACGGTCCTGGCGGTCCTTGGCGGCATCCATATCGCCGCCCATCCCCAGGTCCTCTACCAGACGCTCAACCCGCTCAACGCCGTCAGCTTCTACGCGGCCGAACCGCTGCCCGCATTTATCGCCATGGGTGCGGTCGTGCTGGCGGTAACCGGCTCCGAAGCGCTTTACGCCGACATGGGCCATTTTGGCCGCCGGCCGATCAAGCTGAGCTGGCTCTATTTCGTCATGCCGGCGCTCCTGCTCAATTACATGGGGCAGGGTGCGATGCTTCTCTCCGTTGACCCGGCGGAGGCGCTCGAGACTGCAAGGAACCCATTTTTCCTGCTCGCCCCGGACATGCTCCGGCTGCCGCTCGTCATTCTCGCCACCATGGCGACCATCATCGCCAGCCAGGCGGTCATTTCCGGCGCATTTTCCGTGACGCAGCAGGCAATCCAGCTGGGCTTCATCCCGCGCCTGCGCATCACCCACACCAGCGAGCATGCCGCCGGGCAGATCTACATCCCGATCGTCAACTGGGCGCTGATGATCGTCGTCATCCTCCTGGTCCTGATGTTCGGCTCCTCGTCGAACCTCGCAGCCGCCTACGGCATTGCGGTCACGGGTGCCATGTTGATCGATGGCGTCCTTATCTCGGTCGTGCTCTTCTCGTTGTGGAAGTGGCCGATGTGGAAGGCCCTGCCTCTGCTCATCATCTTCTTTGCGATCGATATCCTCTATTTCAGCGCCAACATGCTGAAGGTGCCCGATGGTGGCTGGTTCCCGCTGCTCGTCGGCGCGATCGCCTTCACCATGCTCACGACCTGGGCCAAGGGCCGCAAGCTGATGATCGACCGAATGGCCGAGGCCTCGCTGCCGATCGAGGTGTTCATCAAGTCGGCGGCGACCAGCGCGACGCGCGTGCCCGGCACCGCGGTCTTCATGACGACGTCGATGAGTGGAATACCCCACGCGCTCCTCCACAACCTCAAGCACAACAAGGTGCTTCACGAGCGCATCATGCTTCTCACGGTCCGCATCGAGGATGTCCCCTATGTCATCAGCGGGCGGCGGATCGAGACGAAGGATTATGGCGCCGGCTTCTACCGGATCATCATCCGCTATGGCTTCATGGAGGAAATCGACGTCCCGGCGGCGCTCGCCATGGTGAAAAGCTGCGGTCCCCAGTTCAAGATGATGGAAACCAGCTTCTTCCTGGCCCGCCAGACGCTGATCGCCTCGTCACGGCCGGGGATGGCCATCTGGCGCGAGAAGCTTTTCGCCTGGATGCTCAGAAACGCGGAAAGCGCGATGGAATTTTTCAAGCTCCCGACCAACCGGGTCGTCGAACTCGGCAGCCAGGTCGAGATCTGATCGGCCTTGGGCGGGCTCATCGTCACTGCGGACTTCATCGCGGACGATTTCGCGTGGCTGGAAGGGCTGCGCCGGGCAAACTACCCGCCTGAGCGGAACCAGGTACCCGCTCACCTCACCCTATTCCATGCCCTGCCGCCGTCGCTGGAGGAGGAAGCAAGGCGCCAGCTGGCGGCCCAGGCTCGCGGGGCAGCGCCGCGGGCAGCCATTGCCGGCATCATGGACCTTGGCGGCGGAGTCGCGTTTCGCGTGATTTCTGATGATCTTGACCAGATCAGGGCCGAGCTCGCCGAGCATTTTCACGGCGCGCTTACCTCGCAGGACGGTCCGGGCTGGCGCCCGCACGTCACGATCCAGAACAAGGTGTCCAACCGGAACGCCCGTGAGCTGATTGCCCGGCTGGAGCAAGGCTTCCGGCCGAGGCCGCTAGGTATCGCTGGCCTCTCGCTACACCGATACCTCGACGGCCCTTGGGAAGGGATCGCCAGCTACCGTTTTCGCGGAGCCTAGCTGAGGTCGAAGGCGGCCATCCCCGCTTCAAGGACTGAAGCCAGCATCGGCATCTCGATGAGTTCCTCGGAAATATTGGCGATGGATCCGGCCTCTTCGATCGCCTCGTCCCAATCGGCAGCGTCATATGTGCCTTGCCCGACCCAGGCGAAGGCGAGCAGTTCGGCCTGCTGGTCCTCGGCGAGATCGTCGATGGCGGCCGCCAGCTCTTCCTCGACCCCGGTATTGAGGGAATCGTCGAGGACCGACAGCGCCTCTTCGCCCTCGTCATCGACATTTTCGGGCGCCTCGTTCCCGTCATAGTCGGTCGGAACCTGGGCCTCATATTCCCGGGCACGGAGAATGATGCGGCAAAGCGTCTCTAGAGGGGTCAGCGGTTCCATCGGCGATCATTCTCCAATTCTCCGCCTTGAACGAGGGTAGGGGAGGCCGGTTCCACCATTGTTGACGCCCTAATTGTTGCCACCTATAGGCTCGCCCGCGCCGTTAGCGGCAAGCCCATTGGGGCGGAGTAGCTCAGCTGGTTAGAGCAGCGGAATCATAATCCGCGTGTCG
>CAZQLI010000268.1:0-2727 GCA_964594145.1 uncultured Sphingomonas sp.
GGCTCGAGCTCAATTCGACCTTCTCGGCGCAATGGCCCAACGTCACGCGCAAGAATGACCAGACCCCGCCCGATGCCGACGAGCACAAGGGCGAGGAAGGCAAGTACGACAAATATTTCTCGCCGGAGCCGGGCAAGGGAGACTGAGCAGTCGGCCTCGGGGCATCCTTCTCCCTCCTGGCCCCAAGCGAAATATTTTCGTCCCCGTTTCGAAAATTCTTGATTGCGGTTAAGAACTGCGCCTCCACGAGCCAATTGGGGGCCGCATGATCAAGACTATCGTCCCGCTCGCCGCGTTTCTCGCGGCCTCTCCGGCACTGGCGCAAGCCGATCCCGCGCCGCTTCCAGACCCCAACGACCAGGGCGACACCGTCACCATCGGGGCGGGCGCTGCAATCGTTCCGGACTATGAAGGCTCCAACGATTACAGGATCATCCCAGCGGCAGCGATCCGGGGCCGGATAAGCGGGATCAGCTTCTTCACCCGGGCGACCTATTTATACGTCGATGTCGTGCCGAGGGGCGAAGGGCAGCTCGAGCTCGATCTTGGCCCGATTGCCGGCGCAAGGCTCAACCGCACCCGCAAGATCAAGGACGACCTCGTCGACCTGCTCCCCGAGCGTGACACCGCGTTTGAGCTTGGCGGCTTTGCCGGCTTTACCTACCACGGCCTCACCAACCCCTATGATGCGCTCAGCTTCCGCGTCGACGTGGTGAAGGACGTGGCCGACGCCCATGGATCGACTCTAGTCACTCCGACGATAGACTTTGGAACGCCGCTTTCGAGGACCTTCTATGTCGGCCTCTCGGCGAGCGCCGAATGGGCCGGCGGCGATTATGCCGACTATTATTTCTCCATCTCGCCAGCGGACTCGCTTGCAAGCGGGCTTCCCGTGTTCGATGCCGACGGCGGCCTCAAGCACTGGCGCCTCGGAATATTGGCCAACCAGTCGATCACCGGCGACCTCACCCATGGCTGGTCGATATTCGGCCTTGGAAGCTACACCAGGCTCACCGGCGATTTTAAGGACAGCCCGATCGTCGATCTTCGCGGCAGTTCCAGCCAGTGGGTCGGGGCAATCGGAGCTGCCTACACCTTCTAGCCTGCCGATCGGGCCAAGGGCTCAGCAGGTTCCGACGTACCACACTTACTGGAAAACCTCGTTTCTTGGCGAAGGGCGCAAGGCCCGGCACCTTGCGGTGCTTGGCTATTCTATTCGCCAGTCGAGGTCATGGCGGCCACGGAATGTGAAAACATAGTTTGCGCTGACGCGGTAAAATCCCGTGGCCGGGACCAGGACATCTCCATCGTGAGAACCTGAAGAGATGAGATGGTCATTGTAGATCTCTTCGCCTGCCCAGGTCCCCGTGTGGACGCTGATCACCACTCGGCCGCGGTCGATCGAGGCTTGGGAACGGAGCAGTATCCGTTCACCTCGTGTCGCGAAGATCAGCGACGATCGGCGCCTTGGGCTGCCGAACAGCCAGGCGCCCGGGCGGGCCTCCGTGTACATTGATCCCCATCTTAAGAAGGTGAACTCATGGCCCCCTCTTATGCCCAGCGACGATGCGGCTCCCGGCACCATGCGCAGAATAGCCCAAGCGCATGCCGCTGCGATCACCAGGCCGATGAGGGTGGCAATCTTCGAACCCGCTGCAATTTTGAAATGCTTTGCCATGATCGAAGCGGCAAGCTGACGGAGGTCATTCGACCTGTCTACGAAAAGCGCGGGGCACGACAGCATGTCCCCGCGTTCCGTCCAACCACATCATGAGCCGTTATGGCATTCCCCGCTCGCCGGCCGCCGGCTCTCCCCCGCGCGCGGATGCACTTTGCCCGCGCAACTTGGCGAACTCGGAATCAGCGGACCATTTCGGCCATTCGCGGCTGTTCGCCAGCCTCGCACCGATCGCGTAGAACAGCTCTGCTTCCTGGCGGGCACCCCGAAGGTCCCAGTCCGGGCTCCAGGTATCGCAGGCCTGGTGATAGCAATTGCCGGTAAAGTCATCGAGCCAGCGCTCGCCTGCCTCGCGCCCGCCTTCCACCAGGTCATAGGCACCCGCGAGCGCCATGTTGAGAAGCACCGGGACGCCGCGCTTGGCGAGGGAGAAATGGTCGGCGCGGTAGAAAAGGCCGCGCTCGGGATGGTTCTCGGGAGTGACGTAGCGGCCCTGCGCCCGAGCTGCTTGGGCGAGGTAATTTTCAAGTTCGTTCTGCCCTCGGCCGATGAGCACGACGTCGCGCACCGGGCCGGCCCATTGCAGCGTGTCGAGCGTCAGGTTCGCGGCCATCGTCTCGTGCGGGTAGAGCGGGTGCTGCGCATAATATTCAGAGCCGAGGAGGCCGCGTTCTTCCGCGGTCCAGGCGCCGAAGACGAGGGTTCGCTCGGGCCTCGGTCCGGCTGAGAACAGCCGGGCGATCTCGATCATGGCGGCAAGGCCGAGCGCGTCGTCGGCGGCTCCCGGTCGGATGGTGCGGCCCTGCGCGTCGGGCGGGCCAATCCCATAGGCGTCCCAGTGACCGCCATAGCTCACCGTCTCGTTCGGATATCTGGAGCCGGTCAGCTTGCCGATGACGTTGCGGCTGGTGATGCGCGAGAGCTCGACCGGTACGTCGGCCGAGAAGCTCGCCTTCAAATCGATCGGCCTGAAATCGGCCGAGCGCGCCTTCGCCTTCAGCGCTTCAAAATCATATCCGGCCCGGGAAAGCATGGCCCTGGCAACCGGC
>CAZQLI010000269.1:0-2697 GCA_964594145.1 uncultured Sphingomonas sp.
TCCGGCTGCTGCGGGTTGAGCTTGAACTGGATCCACATGGTGATCCCGAGGAGGATCGGGAGGATGCCGATGGCGATGAATGCCGGAGGCGTGAAGTCCAGCAGCCCGAACAGGTTGACCGGCGTGAGCGGGTCGGGAGCCGAGAGGTCCTTGATCCACAGGTAGAAGGGCTGGTGGCGCATTTCGACGCTCACCATCAGCACCTTGTAGAGCGCGTAGAAGATCGGGATCTGGAGGAGGATCGGAAGGCAGCCCGCTGCCGGGTTGATCTTTTCCTCCTGGTAGAGCTTCAGCATCTCCTGCTGGAGACGCGGCTTATCGTCCTTGTAGCGCTCCTGGAGCGCCTTCATCTTCGGCTGGACGCGCCGCATGCCGGCCATCGAGCGGAACTGCTTGTCGGCGACCGGGAAGAGAATAAGCCGGACGATGACCGTGAGGGCGATGATCGCCAGGCCGAAATTGCCGAGCACCCCGAACAGCCAGTTCAGGAGGTTGAAGATCGGCCGCATGAACCATTCGAACCAGCCCCAGTCGATCGACTTGGAGAGGCTGGTGATCCCCTCATTTTCGTAGCGATCGAGGAAGCTCTTCTCCTTGGCGCCCGAGAACAGCTGGGCCTTGGCCGTCACGGCCTTGCCCGGGCCGACCAGGAAGGGCGTGCTTGCATAGTCCGCCTGGTAGGCGCCGCTGTTGCTCTTGCGGATGCTAGCCTCGACCGGGGCGCCGCTGGCCGGGACCAGCGCCGTCAGCCAATATTTGTCGGTAAAGCCGAGCCAGCCGCCGCGGCTGTCGACGGTCACGCCGGCCTTGTTCTCGTCGAGCGTCTCCCAGTCGATGTCATAGTTGGCCTTGCCGCCGAGGAAGCTGATTGGCCCGATATGCTGCGTCCAGCTCGACGGGTCCGGGCTCTGGTTTGCGCGGCTGGCAAGCCCGAAGGTGCGAACGGCGACCGGGCTGGAGCCATTGTTGACGAGCCGTTGGCGGGCCGTGAAGAGATAGCCGTCGTCGACCGAGACGATGAGCTCGAACCGCTGGCCGCTGCCATTGTCCCAGCTGAGCGTAACCGGCTTTCCAGGCGTGAGCACGGGCGCGCTCGCGGTCCACAGGCTGTTCGCGTCGGGTACGGTGACGCCCTCGCCGATCCAGCCGAACTGGGCAAAATAGCTGTCCTTCGTTCCCGCCGGTGAAAGCAGCCGCACGGGAGGAGAGGCGGGATCGATCGATTCGCGCTGCTGGACCAGCACCAGGTCATCGATGCGTGCGCCCTTGAGGTTGATCGAGCCCTCGAGCCGCGGCGTCTCGATCCTGACCCGGGGGGTCTCGGCAAGGACCAGCGGAGTTGGGCGCACGGGCTGCGCGGTATCGGGGAGGGGAGCCGGGCCGGGGGCGGGGGCTGGCCCCGCCTCGGGCTTCGTCGCCTGCTCGGTCTGCGGAGCTGCCGGGAAAAACTGGTCGGACAGGAGGCTCCAGCCGATGAGCACGATCGCGCTCAGCACGATAGCAAGGAGCATGTTCCGGTTATCGTTCACTCTTCTGTCCTTGAATATCAGGGAACCGGGTCGGGTCCCTGCCCTCCCCAGGGATGACAACGCATGATTCGCTTGAGGGCGAGCCAGCCCCCTCGTGCCGCGCCATAGCGTTGGAGCGCGGTGATCGCATAGGCTGAACAGCTTGGCTGGTAGCGGCAGCTCGGCGGAAGGACCCGGCTCGGCCCCAGCTGCCACCCACGGGCGATGAGGATGAGCAGCCGGGCGATCACGCCGCGGCCTTGTTCAGCGCACGCCGGAGCTCGGCTGCAAGCTTGGAATAGTCACGTTCGATGCCGCCGGCCCGGCCGATCAGCACATGGTCAGCGCCGGCAATGCCGTGGAGTGGAAGCGTCTCTCGGCCAAGCGCCCGAAATCGGCGCTTCATGCGGTTGCGGACGACGGCCTGGCCGATCTTGCGGGTGACGGTGATTCCGAGGCGCATGGCGGGATCGCCATCCTCCCTGGGTCGAACCAGCAGGACGAAGCCGGGCATGGGCACGCGCCGACCGCGGTTCGCGGCCAGGAAGTCAGCGCGCCTCGTCAGCGTTGCTAGGCGCTGAGCTTCTTGCGGCCGCGCGCCCGGCGCGCGTTCAGCACCTTGCGGCCGCCGACCGTCGCCATGCGGGCGCGGAACCCGTGCCGCCGCTTGCGGACCAGATTGCTCGGCTGGAAAGTGCGCTTCATCGCTCATGCCTCAAATCGAATGAAAAAGGGCCGCCGAAGCGGCCGTTGTTGGGGGCGCCGATAGTCCGAGGGCCCGTCAAAGTCAACGCTGATCGGGCTTGCACCGATCGGGTTTTTCCGGCCGGATCGTGGCGCCCCGGACGACCTCCGCCGTCCGGGCCGGTCCGGACAGTGCCGCATCGGTGATCGAGCGTTCCTTGCGCAGAGCCTCGCGCCTCTTCGCGCTTGCCCGCCTGAGGCCCCAGTCGGCCCAGCGACCGGCCTTTGGCTGCCAGCGCTTGAAATGAACGTAACGCCGCTTGGCCCACATGCTGGTCTTCAGCACCAGGGCGAGACCGATTGCGAACACGAAAATCCCGCCGGGACCCGGGACAACGCCGGCGACCGGCGACAGGATCATGAGGAGGACGCCAAGTGCGAAAATCCCCCACTGGGTGACGGGGTGATTACCGAACCGGCGCCATTGTTCGCGCTTCCACATCGG
>CAZQLI010000270.1:0-2678 GCA_964594145.1 uncultured Sphingomonas sp.
ATCTGCACGCCGTCGGTCCGCATGTAGGTAATGAGGCCGTCCTCGTAGAGCGACTGGGCAAGGCGCATCGTGTGGCTTGCTGAAAAACCGAGCTTTCGGGCCGCTTCCTGCTGCAGCGTCGAGGTGGTGAACGGCGGCGGGGGGTTCTTGGAGACGGGCTTGGTCTCGACCGAGGTAACAGTGAACCGGCCGTCCTCGACGACCTTCCGCGCAGCGTCGGCGCCGCCCTTGTCGCCAATCGACAAACGGTCGAGCCTGTTTCCATCGAGACCGACAAGGCGGGCCGTGAACGGCGTCCCGTCGGATTCAAATGTTGCGGAGACCTGCCAATATTCCACCGGCCGGAAGAGCTCGATCTCGCGCTCGCGGTCTACCACCAGCCTCAATGCGACCGACTGGACGCGCCCCGCCGACCTGGCGCCGGGCAGCTTCCGCCAGAGGATCGGCGAGAGCGTAAAACCGACCAGGTAATCAAGCGCCCGACGCGCCTTGTAGGCATCGATCAGGTCCTCATCGAGCGCCCGCGGCCGGCCCATCGCGTCGGTGACGGCGCTCTTGGTAATCGCGTTGAATGTGACGCGGTCGACGCGCGGCGGAAGTGCCTTGCGCTTGCGCAATATCTCCTGGACGTGCCAACTGATCGCCTCGCCTTCGCGGTCGGGGTCGGTAGCAAGGATGAGTGCGTCGGCCTGTTTCGCGGCGTCCGAGATCGCCTTCAGCTGCTTTGCCTTGTCCGCATAGGTATCCCATTCCATCGCGAAGCCATTGTCGGGGTCGACACTGCCATCCTTTGCGGGAAGGTCGCGCACATGGCCGTAGCTCGCCAGGACCTTGTGCCCCGGTCCGAGATACTTCTCGATGGTCTTCGCCTTTGCCGGCGATTCTACGACAACTAGCTTCAACGCCTATCGACTCCTTGCGTACGTACACGCGATTTTCCGGCCCATACCCAAAACCCGTCAAGCACCGCCGGAGCCCTGCTGGTGCTTTCCAACCTACTGCCGACAGTCACTTTCAATCGCCAACGGCGAAGGGGGGTGAACTGGATGCCACACTCTCCTTCTCTCTCAGGCCTTGCTGCCGACCCGCGGCTCTTCGCCCCTGGCCAGCCGTCCGATATTCTGGCGGTGCTGCCAGGTGACCAGGAGCGCAAACCCGAAGAGCAGCGGAACCAGGGATTGTTCGCCGAGGACAGCGACGGTCAGCGGTGCGCTTGCCGCGGCCACCATCCCGGCAACCGAGCTGATCCTCACTATAATAAGGAGTCCGATCCAAAGCGCCGCGTAGACGGCGGCCGCCGGCCAGAACAGCGGGACGAGGACGCCGAGCAGGGTCGCGACCCCCTTGCCGCCCTTGAACCGGAGCCAGGCCGGGTAGAGATGGCCGACCAGTGCTCCAGCCGCTGCAAAACTGGCAGCGTCCGGGGAAAGCTGGCGTGCGATGATGACGGCTGCAGCCCCTTTCACGGCGTCGAGCGCCAGCGTGGCCGCGGCAAGCCCCTTCGACCCGGTGCGAAGGACGTTGGTCGCCCCGATGTTGCCCGAGCCGATTTCCCTGATGTCTCCCTTGCCGGCGAAGCTGGTGATGAGCAGGCCGAACGGAATCGAGCCGAGAAGATAGCCAATGCCAAGGGCGATGAAGGAATTGCTGTCCATTGGCGCGATGCCCTAGCAGATCGTTTGGCGCCTGCAATGTTGCGCGGCGGCCGTCTTCTAACCTAGCCCCTCGACCATGGACCCGGCCTCACCACTGCTGTTCTTCGATTCGGGCGTTGGCGGGCTGACGGTGCTCGGCCCGACCCGCGATCTCCTTCCCGGCGCGCCCATCGTCTACGCGGCCGACAACGCCGCCTTCCCCTATGGCAAGCGAAGCGAGGCCGAGCTGGCCTCGCGGGTGCCGGCGCTCCTCGGGCGCCTCGTGGAACGCTTCCGTCCAAGGCTCGCGGTGATTGCCTGCAACACCGCCTCGACCATTGCCCTCGAACATGTCCGGGCAGCGCTGGAGATCCCGGTCGTAGGGACGGTGCCGGCCATCAAGCCGGCGGCGGAACTGTCGAAAAGCCGGGTCATCGGCGTCCTTGGGACCGAGGCGACGGTCCGCCAGCCCTATGTCGACGACCTGGCCGCGAGCTTCGCTGCCGATTGCAGGGTCATCCGCCACGGCAGTCCCGAGCTGGTCGAGCTGGCCGAGGCCAAGCTTTCAGGCCGGCAAGTCGACCTGGAAGCGGTTCGACGTGCAATCGCGCCGATGATCGACCAGCCTGGCGGGCAGGAAATGGACGTCATGGTCCTCGCCTGCACCCATTTCCCGCTGCTCTCCGAAGAAATCGCTGCAGCCTATCCCGGGATCGCGAGGGTTGATGGCGGGCCCGGTATTGCCCGGCGCATTGCCTATTTGACGAGAGGACAGGACTGGCCGACGAATGCAGCTGGCGGCATTGCCGTCTTCACCGGCGAAGTCCCTTCCGGGCTTCGCCCGGCGCTGGCACGATATGGCCTTCAGGCGCTACAGCAGCTCTAGTTTCAGCCGCTTGCCTGGAGGCACGGCCATAAATTGCGAGTCGTTCTCAATGGCCTTCTGGGGCCGTCGGCGATAATGGCGCGGGAAGCGAGGACCAAGAGCTTGGATTACCACGGCATCTTCAAGGCGGCGATTGACCGGCTTCATGACGAGGGGCG
>CAZQLI010000271.1:0-2666 GCA_964594145.1 uncultured Sphingomonas sp.
CATCTTCGGCCCAATCCCGTGAATATACTGCAACGCGATAACCACGCGCTTGTTGGTGGGCAGGTTGACGCCCGCAATACGTGCCATGAACTAACTTCTCCTAGCTCCACGGGACGGCGGGCACCCGACTGTCCCATCTCAAAGCGATGACCCCGCGTCCAACGGAAAAACGGCGCGCGCACGGATGCGCCGCCGGTTGACCGGTGAAACGGGATGAGCGTCATGTATGTTTGGGCAACCCTAGAGTCAAGCGTCTGGACTTGAAGCGGAATGGCGCTAAGCCCCGCGATAATGCTGCGCCTGTTCCATGACGAGCCAATCCCGCAAGAGCTTCGCGGCGCGATCATCGCGCTCGGCAATTTCGACGGCTTTCACCTCGGGCACCAGGCGGTGGTTGGCAGGGCGGTGCAGCGCGGCGCCCATGAGCGCCGGCCGGTCATTGTCGCGACCTTCGATCCGCACCCCGTGCGCCACTTCCGGCCGGACACGCCGCCGTTCAGGCTGACGACGCTTGACCAGCGCCAGCGGATGTTCGCCGAGGCGGGGGCCGACGCGATGCTCATCTTCCGATTCGGCAACGCGCTCGCCGGGACGAGCGCCGACGAGTTCATCGCGGGGCTCCTCGCCGGGCATCTCGGTGCATCAGGCGTGGTCACCGGCGAGGATTTCACGTTCGGCAAGGGGCGGACGGGCAGTTGCGCGGTCCTCGCCGAGCTCGGCCGCCAGCACGGGATCGAGGCGGAAACCGTCGCCCCCGTTCTCATCGACGGAGAGCGCATCTCCTCGGGCCGGATCCGCGAATTTCTCCAGGCGGGCGATCCGGCCGGCGCGACGAGGCTGCTGAGCAGGCCGTTCGCGATCGAGGGGGAAGTCATCCACGGCGACAAGCGCGGCCGCGAGCTGGGATGGCCGACGGCCAATATGGAGCTCGGCCAATATCTCCGCCCGAAATATGGGATCTACGCCGTTCGGGTGAGGCTCGACGACGGAAGCGAGCATAACGGGGTGGCCAGCCTCGGCATCCGCCCAAGCTTCGAACCACCACAGGAACTGCTCGAGGCGGCGATCTTCGACATCGACGAGAATCTCTATGGCCGGACGATCGAGGTCGCGCTCCATTCCTATCTTCGGCCCGAACGCAAGTTCGACGGGCTGGAGGAGCTGAAAAGCCAGATGGACGATGATGCAGCGAGAGCGCGAGAGCTTCTGGCATGAGAAGCTGGCTGAGGCGCATCGCCTTTATCGTCGCTGCCATCCTCCTCATACTCACCTTCGTCAACGCCAGCTGGCTTGCGTCCCGGCCGGTCGGCTCGGTGAAGCTGATCGCCCATCGCGGCGTCTACCAGCTGTTCGATCATGCCGGGGTTGACCGGGACAGCTGCACTGCAGTGCGCATCGAAAAACCGGTCCATGACATGCTCGAGAACACGGCCCGCTCGATGCGGGCAGCGTCCCTCATCGGCGCCGACATGGTCGAGATCGACATCGCGCCGACGGCGGACGGCAGGATCGCGGTGTTCCACGACTGGACCCTCGACTGCCGGACCAACGGGACGGGCGAGGTCCGTTCAAAAACGCTGGCCGAGCTCCAGGCGCTCGACATCGGCCATGGCTATACCGCCGACGGCGGCAAGAGCTTTCCGTTTCGTGGCCTTGGCAAGGACCATATGCCGAGCCTCGAGGAAGCATTGGCGGCCCTCCCCAACACCCCGATCATTTTCAACTTCAAGGGCAGGGATCCATCCGAGGCCGATCAGCTTGCGGCGGCGCTTCGCCGGGCACGGCGCAACGTCGCCGAGCGGCACGACGCATTTTACGGCGATGCAGGACCGGTCGACCGCATAGCGACCCATTTCCCGGGGGCGCTCCGCTTCACCAAGGAAGGGGCCAAGGCCTGCACCAAGGCCTATCTCGCCTATGGCTGGACGAGCATCGTCCCCGAAAGCTGCCGCAACGGCGTCATCATGGTGCCGCTCAACTATCAATGGGCGTTCTGGGGATGGCCGAACCGGCTGATCCAGCGGATGAACAGTGTCGGTGCCAAGGTGATCGTGATCGGTCCCCATGGTGGCGACGAGGCAGGCGGCCTCACCCTTCCCGAACAGCTGGGCGAGATCCCGTCGACCTTCACCGGCTATGTCTGGGTTGATGATATCTGGACCGTTGGCCCGGCGCTTCGCCCGCAACGGGATTACCGGACCCAGGCGCAGATCGATGCCGCCGAGCAAGGACTGGAGCGCCGGCGCGAGAAAGCGGCGGCGAGAAAGTGATCGACCTTCCTTCCAGCATCGAACTCCGGCCGGCCTGCTTGTGCATTTGCAATATTGCCGTCCGCCGCTAATGCCGCCGACGATGTCCGACGCTCCCGACAAACCCGACTATCGCTCCACCGTCTTCCTTCCGAAGACCGGCTTTCCGATGAAGGCCGGCCTGCCGCAGAAGGAACCGCAGATCCTGGCCCGGTGGCTGGAAGGCGATCTTTACGGGCAGATCCGGGAAGCAAGGGCCGGTCGCGACAAGTTCATCCTCCACGACGGGCCCCCCTACGCCAATGGCGACATCCACATCGGCCATGCCCTCAATCACATCCTCAAGGACATGGTCACCCGGACCCAGTCCCTTCTCGGCAAGGACGCTCCCTATGTGCCCGGCTGGGACTGCCACGG
>CAZQLI010000272.1:0-2664 GCA_964594145.1 uncultured Sphingomonas sp.
CGAGCAGAACGCCGTCCTGCTCGCCTCGGGGCTGGCCCTGCAGGGGGCGAAGCCGGTCTGCGCGATCTACTCGACCTTCCTCCAGCGCGCCTACGACCAGATCGTCCACGACGTCTGCCTGCAGGAGCTCGACGTCACCTTCGCGATGGACCGGGCGGGGCTGGTCGGCGCCGATGGCTGCACCCATGCGGGGAGCTTCGACCTCGCCTATCTCTGCACGCTTCCGAACCTCGTCGTGATGGCCGCCGCCGACGAAGCGGAACTGGTGCGGATGGTCCATACCATGGCGCTGCACGACAGCGGGCCGATCGCGGTTCGCTATCCGCGTGGGAATGGCCGCGGAGTACCGCTACCCGAGGCCCCCGAGCCGATCGAGATCGGCAAGGGCCGGGTCATCCGCGAGGGCAAGAAGGTCGCGATCCTTTCCCTCGGGACGAGGCTCGAGGAGGCCGAGAAGGCCGCCGATATCCTCGAGGCCAAGGGGCTGACCACCACCGTCGCGGACCTGCGCTTTGCAAAGCCACTCGACGAGGAGCTTATTCGAAGGCTGCTCACCAGCCACGAGGTCGCAGTGACCATCGAGGAGGCGGCAATCGGCGGCCTTGGCGCGCATGTGCTCACCATGGCCAGCGACGAGGGGCTGATCGATGCCGGGCTCAAGCTTCGAACGATGCGGCTTCCCGACATATTCCAGGACCAGGATTCGCCCGGTCGCCAGTACGACGAAGCCGGCCTCAACGCGCCCGGCATCGTCGAGACGGTGCTGAAGGCGCTTCGCCGCAACGATGTCGGCGCCGGGAAGGGAGCCATAGCCTGACACTCGACCAGTGGCTCCTCTTCGGGTTCATCGGGCTCGTTGGCCTGTTTTTCCTGACGATGCCCATGTCCCGTCGTCGTCACCGCTGGCTGGCGAAGCGGCGGGGCCGGGTCGAGTATGAGCGTTTTGAAAAGGCGATGGCGCAGTCTTTCGTATCGCCGACGACCATCCGTTTCCTGTGGCGTGAACTCGCGCCCTATTACCACGCGCCGCTCCGGCCGCTCCCCAGGGACAGGCTGGAAAGCCAGATCATGATCGACCGACCCGAGATCGAGGGGCTGATCATCCATTTCTGGCGATCGATGCGAGGGGGCGATCCTCTCCCCGCCTTTTCGCCGCTGGCGCCCGATCCGACCGTCGCCGAGCTGGGGCGCCACCTCGACCTCATGGCTGGCTGGACCATCCGGAGCGCTGCATGAGCAAGATGCGCGCGGACCAGCTCCTGGTCGCACGCGGTCTTGTCGAAAGCCGGACCCGGGCACAGGCCCTCATCCTCGCCGGCAAGGTTTTCAGCGGCGACAGGCGGGTGGCCAAGGCCGGCGACATGCTGGCCGAGGATGCCGAGCTCATGGTGAAAGGGCGCGACCATCCATGGGTATCACGCGGCGGCATCAAGCTTGACCATGGGCTCGACCATTTCGGGATCGACGTTGCCGGGGCGGTGGCGATCGACGTTGGAAGCTCGACCGGCGGCTTTACCGACGTCCTCCTCTCCCGGGGAGCGTCCAGGGTCTATGCGGTGGATTCCGGGACCAACCAGCTGGCCTGGAAGCTGCGCACCGACCCGCGCGTATCCGTCCATGAAAAGACCAATGCCCGGGACCTCACCAGCGAGATCATTCCCGAGCCCGTCGATATCCTGGTCTGCGACGCGAGCTTCATCTCCCTTGCCAAGGTGCTCGATGCCGCGCTCGGCCTCGTCAAACCCGGCGGCGCACTGGTCGCGCTGGTGAAGCCGCAGTTCGAGTCCGGGCGGGAGGAAGTCGGGAAGGGAGGGGTCGTTCGCGACCCGCAGGTCCACCGCCGGGTCTGCGATGCCGCGGCAGAATGGGTCCGCTCCCGGGGATGGCGCGTTCTCGGCGTCGAACCGAGCCCGATCACCGGGCCGGAAGGCAATGTCGAGTTCCTGCTCGGCGCAGTGAAGGAGGCCTGATGGTGGACGATACTAGAGACGATCGCGGTATCTGGGCGAAGGCGGCAATTGCCATACCGGCAATCGTTCTTGCCGGCCTTGCAATGGGCTGGCTTTCAAACAGCGGCATGGACAATGGCTGGTACCGGTCGCTCGAAATGCCGAGCTTCCAGCCGCCGTCGTGGATGTTCGGCGTGGTCTGGACCGGGCTTTACGCCCTGATGGGCCTTGCCCTCGCGGTCGTCTGGAACGAGCCGGCGTCGCCCGAGCGAAGGGACGCGCTCAAGCTCTTCTTCGTCCAGCTGGCACTTAATTTTGCCTGGTCGCCGGTCTTTTTCGGCGGCCGGATGATCGAGATCGGCCTGCTGCTCCTCGCCGCGCTGCTGGTCGCGGCGCTGGTGACCGCCAAGGCGTTCAGGCGTGTCCGCTCCATGGCAGGCTGGCTCCTCCTTCCCTATCTTCTGTGGTTGTGCCTTGCCCTTGCGCTCAACTATGAGACGGGCAGGCTGAACCCCGGCGCCGACGCAATGCCGCTGGGCCTGATTGGAGCATAGCAATGCAGTCGCAGAACCGGATTTTCGATGATTTGGTCAAGATGATGAACGGCGTCGCCGGCACGGTTGCCGGCGTCGGCCGGGAAGCCGAGGCCTCGATGCGCGACAAGATGCGCGAGTGGGTCGGCGGCATGGACTTCGTCAGCCGCGAGGAATTTGAA
>CAZQLI010000273.1:0-2662 GCA_964594145.1 uncultured Sphingomonas sp.
GACGCGGTTCTCGACCGGGACCCGCACCTCGTCGAAATTGACCTGGGCGGTGGGCTGGGAATGCCAGCCCAGCTTTTTCTCGTTCGCACCGAAGCTGACGCCCTTCATGTCCTTTTCAATGACGAGGCAGCTGATGCCCTTGGGGCCCTCTTCGCCGGTCCGGACCATGGTGAGGTAGATCTCGTTTTCCCCGCCGCCGGAGATGAAGGCCTTGCTTCCCGAGACCACATAATGGTCGCCGTCCTTGACGGCCCTCGTCTTCAGCGCCGCGGCGTCGGATCCCGACGAAGGCTCGGTCAGGCAGTAGCTTGCCATCCGCTCCATCGGGATGAGCGATGGCAGGTAACGCGACTTGAGCTCGTCCGAGCCAAAGCGGTCGATCATCCAGCTGGCCATGTTGTGGATCGAGATGAACGCGCTGGTGCTCGGGCAGCCATAGGCCATGGCTTCCATGATCAGCGCGGCCTCGAGGCGGCCAAGCCCGATTCCGCCGCTTTCCTCGCTGACGTAGATGGAGCCAAAGCCGAGCTCGGCCGCCTGGCGGATCGTGTCGCGCGGAAAAACATGATTCTCGTCCCATTCGGCAGCGAAGGGGGTGATCGCGTCGGCGGTGAACTTCTGCGCCATTTCCTGGATCTGGCGCTGGTCATCGGTCAGGTCGAACTGGTGCATGGCCGTGGCCCCTAGCACCGGCATTCCCGCCTATCCAGTAGGGCTGGCAACCCTGCACCGCCGGTAAGCATAGCGCTGCCCGTCAGCGATCCGGATGAGCGTGTTGCTGCTACCGGTGAGCACCAGCTGCTCCTCGCGCTCGAGGCCGTCATATTCGAACATGCCGATGAAGCGCTCCGGATAGTCACCCAGCACCTCGACCAGCCGCCCCACCGCCTGGCCCGTCATCAGCCGGTCGCTGCCGATGACCAGCGCGCCGCCGATCACGTCTCCCGGGCGACAGTCCGCCGGGACCCTGCCCCAGCGATCCTGGAAAGCGGCAGGGATGGGGCCATCGGCCACCGGGGCAAGCGGGTCCTCGTCGCCAAGATTTTCAACTGCGTTGTCGACCGGTTCCTCGACCACCGGCGGCGGGGGCGCCGGTGGTGGCTCGGGGTTTTCGCTGAGCTCGACGTCGGGAAGCTGGGGCGCCGACTCCGAGGCGCGGATCTTCTCCTGGGTCAGGACGTCCTCGTCGCTTGGCCCGCCGCAGGCGGCGAGGGCGAGGACCAGCAGCAATGCAGTCGTCTTCAGGATCATCGTCGCAGCGCCTATCAGGCGCAGCGCCTGTAGGTAAAGCTGCCGCTTTCCTCGGCGCGCTTCAGCGTGTCGCCGGTGCGGGTGAAGGTCATCACCTTTTCCCAGTTCTGGCCTTCTCCCGTGAAGGAAAAGAGGCCGGCAAAGCTGGTCGCGATGGCGGGCCGCTGCTCCTTGAGAGTGGCAACCGCCTCGTAAAAGCGGATGCTCTTCTCGCCGATCGTGATCAGCCCTTTCGCATCGCCGCGAGTCGAGGTGCAGTCGGCCGGGACCATTCCCCAGCGGCCATGGTAGCTCGAGGGAATGACCGGCGCCCCGGGATCCGCCGGGGGCGCCGGCATGGCGGTGTTCGAAGCCGGGCCGGTCTGGTTTGTTGCAGTCTCGTCCGGCGGCAGGATCTCGATGTCGGCGCCGGCATTGCCGCCTTCGTCGATCGCGAAGTTGTTGGGATCGCTTTGCTGGCACGCGGCCAGTGCGCCGAGCGCCAGCAGGGCTGTTGCGGCGAATGTCTGTCTCATGGTCCAACCAACGCCAAAGCACCGATTAGGATGCGTTGGCTATCGGCCGGGGCCCGCTTCTGCCCGCGCGCCCCGACCGGATCGTCAGCCCATGGTGGGGATGACGAAAGCTTCCCGGTGATCGCCCGCCGCGGAACCGTCCGGCCAGCGCTGGGTGACGGTCTTGGTCTTGGTCCAGAAGCGGACGCCTTCCATGCCGTGCTGGTTGATGTCGCCGAAGCCCGAGCGCTTCCAGCCGCCAAAAGTATGATAGGCGACCGGGACCGGGATAGGGATGTTGATGCCGACCATGCCGACGTTGACCCGTGCAGCGAACTCGCGGGCGGCATGGCCGTTGCGGGTGAAGATCGCGACGCCATTGCCATAGGGATGTTCGGAAGGGAGCCGCAGTGCCTCTTCGAAGCTGTCGGCCCGGACCATCTGGAGGACCGGCCCGAAGATTTCCTCCTGGTAGCTTCTAAAGCTCGGCTTGACATGGTCGAAAAGGGTCGGGCCGACGAAGAAGCCCTTCTCATGGCCCTGCAGGGCGAAGCCCCGGCCGTCGACCACCAGCTCTCCGCCCTCGTCGACACACATCTGGATGTAATTCTCGATCCGCTGGCGATGGGCTTCATTGACGACCGGGCCATAATGGGCCTCGGGGTCGGTCGAGACCCCAACCCGCAGCTTGTCGATCGCCGGGACCAGCTTTTCGCGCAGCGCGGCTGCGGTGTCGTCTCCGACCGGGACCACCACCGGCAACGCCATGCAGCGCTCGCCGGCCGAGCCGAAGGCGGCGCCGGCGAGGTCGTTCACGACCTGGTCGAGGTCAGCGTCGGGAAGGACGATGCCATGGTTCTTGGCGCCGCCGAACGCCTGCACGCGCTTCCCGTTCGCCGTGCCGCGCGAGTAGATAT
>CAZQLI010000274.1:0-2659 GCA_964594145.1 uncultured Sphingomonas sp.
CTTCAGCGCTTCAAAATCATATCCGGCCCGGGAAAGCATGGCCCTGGCAACCGGCAGCTGGATCCAGCCCTGAAGGAGCACCGGCTGCTGCTCGCCCGGCGAAAGCAGGATGTTGAAATTCTCGCCCGCCGAGCTTTCGACGACGTTCCAGCCATAGCCGGCGCCATCGGTCTCGTGGACGATGATGGCAGCAATGGCGCCGCGCCGGGCCGCCTCGTCGAACTTGTAGGTCCAGCGGCCATAATAGGTCATCGTCTGGCCGCTGAACTTGCCGGACACCGGGTGGCCCTCCTCGGCGCCGAAGTCCGGGTCATTGACGAGGAAGAGCGCGACCTTGCCCTTCAGGTCAACGCCCTTGAAATCGTCCCAGCCGCGTTCGGGAGCAGTAACACCGTAACCGACAAACACGATCGGCGCATCGGCAATGCGGGCGCTATCCACGGGACGGACCGTGCTGAGGTAGATATCCTCGGGGAAGCGAAGCCTGGTCGTCGTCCCGCCCTGGCGAATTGCAAAGCTTGCCGGCGATTTCAGCATCGTCCGGATCATCGGCACGGTCTGGGTCCAGCCGCCATTTTCGCCGCCGGGCTCGAGGCCCGCCGCCTTGAATTGCTCGATAAGATATTCAACCGTTCGTTCCTCGCCGGCCGTCCCCATCGAGCGCCCTTCAAACTCGTCGGACGCGAGCACGCGCGTGATCTCGGACATGCGCTCCATGCTTATCTGCACGGCCGGACTGCCTGGCTGGGGTGCTTGCGCTTCGCCCGTGGGCCCAGGTTCTGCGGCCGAAGCAGGGTCCGGTGGCAAGGTCGCCTGGCAGGCGCCGAGCGGGCAGCAGGCCAGTAATGCCGCGCCTAATAATGCCCGCATCTCAACCTCCCGCCAGCATCGACATGCGAAACGGCCATTCTGGCAATTGGTTCAGCATGGCGGGGAGAATTGGCTCCCGTGGAAAGCAGTGCGGCATCGCCGCAAGACGGTGCCTTTACGAGCAAGGTTTTAGATTTCACGATGGGCAAACCAGCATTTTTCCGCGGCCTTGTCCAACCCGGCAAGGAATGGGATTGCGCGCATTGGTTCAATGCTTGGCAGGCGGCGGCGATCCCCTTCCGACCCGCTAAGGCCAAGGCCCTGCAAGACGCTTGAAATATGGAGCAATGGGTCTAGCCTTCGCTCGCTTCGGGGAGGGAGTCTTGCAGCACCGGCTTCTCGTTATCGCATCATTTGCAGCAATCAGCGCTGTGCCCTGCGTCGCGGCGCCGCCTGGCAGCAGGGGTAGTGGTGAGCCGCTCGCTCGAAACCAGTTCATCGCCGAGATGGATAGCGAGTTCAAAAGGACCGACGCTGACCGGAACGGTGTGCTGACCAGGGCCGAGATCGAGCGCCACCAGCGCCAGCGCGCGATCGCACAGGCCCGCGCAAGGAACAGGGCGATGTTCGCGCAGCTGGATGACGACGGGAACGGCCAGCTAAGTCCCTCGGAATTCGCCAGGATCGCGACGCCGGCGCCCGTCGCCAATGCCGAGCCGGTGCTGAGCCGGATGGACAGCAACCGGGATGACCAGATCAGCCTCGCCGAGCATAGGGCAGCGACGCTCGCCAATTTCGACAGGCTCGACCGAGACCGCGACGGCAATGTTTCGGCCACTGAAATGAAATCGGGCGGGCTCCAGCAAGCGCAGCGCTAGCAGGCTGAGTAGCTTCCGCACCGCCATCATTAAGCGCAAGAGAGACTTCCGAGCTCCTTGCGTTAGCCGGCTAATACCCAAATGCCGGTAATAATCACTGCTAAAGGCTCATATATGGGTATTAAGATGAAAAGACCCCGGCTGCTGGATGCGCCGGCATGACCCATCCCCTCGCCGGCAAATGGCGGATCGTCGAGATGGAACTGTGGAACCGTGAGTTCATCGATCTTCTCGGGCCCGGGTACATCAGCTTCGACGATCAGGGCAGTGGCGAGTTCTGCTTCGGCGCCGTCACCGGCAGCCTCGATTGTAGCTATGCCAAATCCAGCATCCATTTCACCTGGGAGGGCAGTGACGAAATGGACCAAGCATCTGGTGACGGATACGCCGAACTTCGGGACGATAGCGCAATCATCGGCGAAATCGCCTTCCACCTCGGTGACAAATCTTCCTTCACCGCCCGTCGGTGGACTTCTTCAACAGCCAGTTAAAGGACCGGGGCGCGACAGTTCGACCGTCGGATGCCTGTCATTTGCCGCGCTGCAAGACATGCCAGAACCGGCATCGACGTATCAGCGAATTGAAAAGCCGGCCCGGCCCTTTCCTGGGCGAAATTGCCGTCGTCCCTAGCGCCGGGCCAGCAACGCCTCGACGATCTGGTCGGCGGCCTCCTCGGCGGTCAGCCTCGTCGTATCGATCCGCACCTCCGGCTTTTCCGGCGGCTCATAGGGGCTGTCGATACCGGTGAAGTTTGGAAGCTCGCCCGAGCGAGCCTTGGCATAGAGGCCCTTGACGTCGCGACGCTCGGCTTCCTCGAGCGGGGTATCGACAAACACTTCGATGAACTCGCCGTCGGGAAGCATCCGCCGGACCATGTCGCGCTCGGCCCGGAACGGCGAGATGAAGGCAGTGAGCACGATTAGGCCTGCATCGGCCATCAGCCTGGCGACCTCGCCGACACGCCGGATATT
>CAZQLI010000275.1:0-2658 GCA_964594145.1 uncultured Sphingomonas sp.
AGAGCGTGTGGAGGTCGCGAAGCCCGCCCTTGCCGTCCTTGACGTTGGGCTCGACCACGTAGCGGCTGTCACCCATGCGCTGGTGCCGTGCATCGCGCTCGGCGAGCTTGGCCGCGACAAAGTCGCGGCTGCTTGCCGCGGTCACCTGGGACCGGAACCGGCGCATCGCCTCGACATGGAGATCCTCGTCGCCCCAGATCCAGCGCGCCTCGAGCAGTGCCGTTCGAAGAGTGATGTCATCCCTCGCTGCCTCGACCAGCTGGTCGGGGGTCCGGACCGACTGGCCGAGCTTCAGCTGCAGGTCCCACAATATGTAGAGCAGCACCTCGATCGCCCGGTCGCTCCAGGCTGACCCGGAGCCTGGCACCAGGAACATGAGGTCAAGGTCGCTGAACGGCGCCATTTCGCCGCGCCCGGTGCCCCCGAGGCCGACCACCGACAGCCTGCAGTCCTCCCTGTCGACGCGGGGGACGATCCGCTCCGTCACCAGGTCATAGGCAAGCCTGACGAGCTGGTCGGCAAGGAAACAGTAGGAAGCAGCGATGACCCGCCCGCGCCCTGGTTCAGCAGCAAAGCGCCGCGCGATCTCGGCTCGTCCCTCTTCGAGCGCGGTTCTGAGGAGATCGGTGGCTCTCGCCTGTAACCCCTCGGAAGGCAGGACGCGGAGCTGCTCTCCGAGCGCCCGGCGGTCGATGAGCTGCCGCCGGTCGGTGATCAGCGGGTAGCGCGGCGGCTGGCGCATTTTCAGACCCGGATCCGGCCCGTCGGCCGGTCGCAGCACATCGGCCGGCCGTCCAGCGTCATTGCTCGATTGCAAGGCGCTTCAGCGCATAAAGCGCTTCCAGCGCCTCGCGCGGCGACAGGGAATCCGGGTCGAGCGCGAGGAGCGCCTCCTCCAGCGGGTCGGACCGGACCTCTTCGGGCTTCTGGCTCGCGAACAGCGGGAGGTCGTCCAGCCCCGCGGCGATCCCGCCGGTCGCATCGCGTCCCGCCTCGAGCCGCGCCAGGACCGCTTTCGCCCTTGCAAGCACCAGCGGCGGCAGGCCGGCGAGCTTGGCGACGGCGATCCCGTAGCTGCGGTCGGCCGGGCCTTCGCTGACCTCGTGCAGCAGGACCAGTTCGCCCTTCCATTCGCGGGCACGGACATGGTGCAGCGAGAGGCTCTCGAGCCGGTCGGCGAGCCGGGTGAGCTCGTGGTAATGGGTCGCGAACAGCGTTCTTGCCTTGACCTCGTCATGCATCGCCTCGACCACCGCCCAGGCGATGGCGAGGCCGTCATAGGTCGAGGTGCCGCGGCCGATCTCGTCGAGGATGACGAGGCTGTTGGCGGTCGCCTGGGCGAGGATCGCCGCGGTCTCGACCATTTCGACCATGAAGGTGGATCGTCCCCGGGCGAGGTTGTCTGCCGCCCCGACGCGGGAGAACAGCCGGTCGACGATCCCGATCCTGGCGCGCGCCGCAGGGACATAGCTTCCCGCCTGGGCAAGAAGGGCGGCAATGGCGACCTGGCGAAGGAAGGTGGACTTGCCGCCCATGTTCGGCCCGGTGATGAGCCACAGCCGGTCATCGGGCCCAAGCATGCAGTCATTGGCGACGAAGCGCTCGCCGCCGGCAGCGAGCGCCTCCTCGACCACCGGGTGCCTCCCTGCCTCAAGTTCGAGACAGGGCTGCTCGTCGAGATGGGGAAGACACCATCCGCCCTCGGCTGCCCGGGTCGCATGGCCTGCGGCGACGTCGATTCGGGCGATGGCATCGGCGGTTGCAGCAATCGGGGCCTGGGCCGCCACCGCGAGCGCCGTCAGCTCTTCGAGATGGGCCTCCTCGGCGGCAAGGGCATGGGCGCCGGCCTCGATCACCCGGCTGGCCTCGGCATGGAGGTCCGGCGAATTGAAGCGGACCACGCCGGCAAGCGTCTGGCGATGCGTAAAGCCGCTGTCGGGAGCCATCAGCCGGTCGGCATGCCTCGCGCTCACCTCGATATGATAGCCAAGGACGGCGTTGTGGCGGACCTTGAGCGAGGACACACCGGTCGCCTCGCGGTAGCGGGCTTCAAGCGCTGCGATGGCCCGCCTTCCATCGAGGCTGGCGGAGCGAAGCGCGTCGAGCTCCGGGTCATAGCCCCCGGCGATGAAATTGCCCTTGGAAGCGTCGATCGGCGGCTCGGCGACCAGTGCGGCGTCCAGCCGCGCAGTCAGCTCGGCATGGCCGCCGTCGAGGTCGGGAAGAAGCGCCTGCAGGAGATCGGGGCGGTCCTCCTCCGCCTCGAGCTCATTCCCGAGTGCCGAAGCGGCCTTGAGCCCGTCCCTGAGCTGGGCAAGGTCGCGCGGCGAACCCCGTCCCGCGACCAGCCTTCCAAGGGCCCGTCCGATATCGGGCATCGAACGAAGCGCATCGCGGACACGCTGGCGACGGATCGGGGCCTCGTGAAACCACTGGACCAGTGCCAGCCGGGCTTCGATCCGGCCGATTGCGGTAAGCGGCGCCGAGAGATCGGCCGCCAGGAGCCGCCGTCCCGGAGCGGTGACGCAGCGGTCGATCGATCCCAGCAGGCTCCCGGCAACGCTCCCGCCCTGCGTCCGGCAGATCTCCAGGCTGTCGCGGGTAGCCGGGTCGATCGCCATGTGCGCCGAACGGGCGATGCGCTTCGGCGCTGCAAGG
>CAZQLI010000276.1:0-2630 GCA_964594145.1 uncultured Sphingomonas sp.
TTCATCGAGATGAACACGAGGCTCCAGGTGGAGCACCCGGTCACCGAGATGATCAGTGGCATCGACCTGGTGCGCGAGCAGATCCGGGTTGCCCAGGGCGACGGGCTCACTGTCTCGCAGGGCGAAGTGAACCTCAAGGGCCACGCCATCGAGTGCCGGATCAATGCCGAGGATCCCGTCACTTTCGCGCCCTCGCCCGGGCTGGTCAGCAACTATGTCGCTCCCGGCGGCATGCATGTCCGGGTCGACAGCGGCCTTTATGCCGGATACCGCGTGCCCCCCTACTACGACAGCATGATCGGCAAGCTCATCGTCTTCGGGCAGACCCGCGAGAGCTGCATCCAGCGCCTCAAGCGCGCGCTCGAGGAGTTCGTGGTCGAGGGAATGAAGACCACCGTCCCGCTGCACCAGCGGATCATCCGCGACGAGGCCTTCCTGAGCGGCGATTACACGATCAAGTGGCTCGAACGCTGGCTCGAGGAAAACCGGGAGGAACCCGCCGCTTCGGAGTGACCCCGAGGACAAGGGCCGCGGCCCCGTGCCGCGGCCTTTCTGCCCCCGGAGGCGACCCTTCCCTTTCGAATATTTTTGCCTGACCGAGCGTTTGCGAAGGCATGGCCCGATATCGCGCCGAACCAACGAAACCGGACAAGGCCAAGGCGATCGCGGCCGTTGCACTGGTCTACGCGGTCATCGTCGCAGCGGTGCTGCTGATGCCGGGCGACGCCCCGATCAGCCTCCCGGAAAGCGAGCCGACGGTGCTGATCGACGTCGTCGAAACCCCGCCGCCCCAGCCTCCCCCGGAAGAAGACCAGGGGCGGGCCGAGGAAGAGGAAGGAGCCGCCGGCAGGAAAGCCGAGCCGACCCCGGTCGTCGCGCCGGCGCCGCGCGTCGAGGTCCCGGCTCCGTCTCCGGTCACGGCCGCCCCGATTGCCGGCAGTGGAAGCGCGGCGAGCGCAGGCGCGGCCACCAGCGGCACGGGCCCCGGTGCCGGCGGATCGGGGAGCGGCCGCGGTGGAGGCGGAAGCGGCGGTGGTGGCGGGATCGCCTCCGAGGCTCGCCTCCTTGGCGGAAACAGCGCGAGGCTCCCAGCGCGGCTGCTGAGCGTATTCGCCGCCGACCGCGGCTTTGCCCATCTCTGGCTCACCATCGCCGCCAGCGGCCGGGTCAGCGATTGCAGCGTCCTTCAGAGCAGCGGCGACGGGGCGGTCGACCAGGCATTGTGCAATGTCATGCTTCGCCGCAGCCGCTGGGAGCCGGCTCGCGATTCGAAGGGCCGCGCGCTCACCGTCCGGCTCCGCTACACCGCGACCTGGACCAAGAACTAGGAACTAGCGGGCTGCTACCCGGCCTTTCCCGGCAGTAGCGATCACCGTCCGGTCCTTGCCGTAGATATCGTCATAGAAGACGACCTCCTCGTCGCTCGGAACGGCGGTCTGGTAGATGAGGTAGACCGGGACCGGCTGGGCAAGCTCAACCCGCTCCTCGCTGCTTGCTCCGCTGGGATCGAGCGGTTCGCCATAAAGCCACCTGGCGAGGCGGGGCGCATCCTCGAGGCGCACGCACCCGCCGCTGAACAGCCGCGCGGCTTCGTTCAGCAGCTCCTTGTTGGGCGTGTCGTGGAGATAGATGCCCTGGGGGTTGGGGAACATGAATTTCATCCGCCCCATCGCATTTCCAGGGCCGGGGTTCTGCCGGAGGCGAACCTGGACCTTGCCGGCCTCGACCGCTTCCCAGTCGATCGTCGACGGATCGACCGGCCTCGCCTCGTCGCTCCAGTCAGACAAGACCACGTAGCCATGCTTCTTGAGATAGCGCGTGCCCTCGCGGACCACGCCCGGGGCGACCCTCTCGGCGGCGAGGTCGGGCGGAACGTTCCAATAGGGGTTGAGCGCCGTATATTTGATCGTCGCGGCCATCATCGGGGTCGGCTGGTGGGGCTTTCCGACCACCACCTTCATCGAATCGATGATCGTCCCGTCCTCGTAGATATAGAGCCGCTGCGCGGCGGTATTGACGACGATGTAGCGGCCATTTGCCGGAAGAAAACGCGCGCGCTGGAGGTTGACCCTGAGGAGGTCGGCTGCGCGCCGGTCGCCCTGCTCTTCTGCGCTGACGAGGGCCTGGCGAAGGGCGGTATAAGTCGGGTGCATGAAGGGCATTGCCCTCACCCAGCCCGCAAGCGACGGCGCATCGGCAGCATCGGCGAGGATCTTCGACGCGGAAGGCACCCTCGGGATGGCCTCGCGGTCGTTGATGATCCAGTCGCCCATCGGCGCCTGGCGCAGCTTCGTGACATAGCTGACCAGCGCCCGGTCGAGCATCGCGTTGGCCTTCTCGATCGCGCCCGGGTTTCCGCGTTCCGCGGCCCGGACCGCCTTGCGGAGCGCAGCGGGCCTGAAGCTGCCCGGATCGAGGCCATCAATCTCCGAGCTCTCGAGCAGTGCAACCAGGCTCCTCGCCGCCTCGGCATCGCCGGGCTGGACCCATGACGGGCCCGGGCTTCTCTCGTCCAGCTGAAGCTGGACACTGGCTGCGTGCAGCGGTTCGGCAGGAAGGCCCGCCGCCAGCATTGCCGCTGCAACGAAAGCGAAACCCGCCGAACGCACCAGGCGTCCGGCGGGATTCGG
>CAZQLI010000277.1:0-2606 GCA_964594145.1 uncultured Sphingomonas sp.
GGATTTCGGCGACGGCACCCAGTCCGCGAATGACTGCTTCCGGCCGGTATCGCGCCATCAGGCCCGGC
Source organism: uncultured Sphingomonas sp. (assembly GCA_964594145.1). GTDB lineage: Bacteria > Pseudomonadota > Alphaproteobacteria > Sphingomonadales > Sphingomonadaceae > Sphingomicrobium. Next base: position 69 of record CAZQLI010000277.1, read on the forward strand.
ATCTCCGTTTCGGCGATCTCGATCTCCTTTCGGCCGAATTCGGCGAGGGAAATGTCCTTCACGAGACAGTCGCGAGTCAGGGTTTCGGCGGTGGCCACGGTTCAGTTCTCCGGCGGGGGTATTTTCGGGGCCGCCCCTAGCAGCAAGGCCGCCAAATGCAAACTGCCGCGGTTTTCTGGAAGTGCCGGATTCGAAGCTTCAGGCCGCCCCGGCACCGCTGTCGAGCAGGCGCGGGTCAATGCCTTCTGCCTTGAACGTTGCTTCCCAGCGGTCGGCGACCGGCGTCTCGAACAGGATTTCCTGCCGGCCTTCTGCGGCAAACCAGCCCGGGCGCGTCATCTCCTCGTCGAGCTGCCCTTCGCCCCAGCCGGCATATCCCAGCGCGATGATGTAACGGCTCGGACCCCGTCCTTCAGCGATCGCCTTTAGAACGTCGATCGTCCCGGTCAGCGCCCCGAGCCCGACCACCTGGATCGTGTCCTGGCCGCCCCAGTCGCCGCTGTGGAGGACAAAGCCCCTGCCCGGCTCGACCGGTCCTCCGTGCATCACCGGGCCGTCCGCCACCTCGCCCGGTTCAAGACCCAATTGCTCCAGCAGCCCGCGAACCCCTATCCCGGCCCGCTGGTGGCCAATACCAATGCCGACTGCCCCGTTCTCGTCATGAACGCACATGGCGATCACCGCCCGCTCGAAGCGCGGGTCGCCGATGCCGGGCATCGCCAAGAGCAGCTTGCCCGATAGAAAATGTGGAGCGTCCATGGATGGAAGAATGCGCCGCGCGCCAAATGGCTGCAAGGGCCAGCCTTGAGACAATAGGGTCCCGCCCCTATGTCGCAGGCTCGACAGTAGATGCAGGAGATTGACCGATGGCCATCGAGGTTGGTGACCGAATTCCCGACGTCCCCTTGACCCTTGCGACCCCGGAAGGTCCGGTCCCGGTCAAGAGCAGCGATTATTTCGCCGGGAAGCGCGTGGCGCTGTTTGCAGTGCCCGGCGCCTATACCCCGACCTGCTCTGCGCGGCACCTGCCGTCCTATGTCGAGAAGGCCAGCGAGCTCAAGGGCAAGGGGATCGACGAGATCGTTGCGACCAGCGTCAACGACGCCTTCGTGCTCGGCGCCTGGAACCGCGACCAGGGGTCGAGCGACATCACCATGCTCGCCGATGGCAACGGCGAGTTCGCCGAGGCGCTCGGGCTGACGATGGATGCTTCCAAGTTCGGCATGGGAAAGCGCAGCCAGCGCTATTCGGCGATCATCAACGATGGTGTTGTCGAGCAGCTGAACGTCGAGGCGCCCGGTGAATATTCGGCGTCGAGCGCGGAGACGATGCTCGGCCAGCTCTGATTTTATCGCGGCATCCCGTCCCTTCATCTCCCCTCGGCAACAGCCGACCCTGACGCGCGTTAGTCGTTAGGGGGCGCCAGTGAAGGAGTTCTAACATGCCGAAAAGAAACAGAGATTCTCAGGGCCGCTTCAGCGGCAACGGCTGGACGGATACCATTCGCGACCGTCCGGCAGCCAGCGCCGCGGTCGCAGCCGGCGTTGCCGCTGCAGGTGCCTTCCTCTGGTCGAGGCGCGGCCAGATCGGTGACGCGGTGAGCAGCGGAATGGACCGGATGAGCGAGCTCAAGTCCGAGCGGATGGGATCGGCTAACCGCCAGAGCCAGATCGCCGAGGAGGCCCTGACCCTGAAGGAAACCGGCCGCAAGTCCAAGGGCCCGCGCGGACCTGTCGCCCAGCAGAACATCAAGTCCGGAATGGCAACCGCGAGATAAGTTCAAGATGCGAGGGGGGAAGCGGCCTCGCGCCGCTCCCCTCTCCTCTCGTCAACTTACCAGCTGCACTGCTTCCCGCGGTTCTGCTGTTCAAGCCAGGACTGCAGCGGTGCGAAATATTCGAGCATCGGCTTCGCCGACATCTCGCGCGTGCCGGTGAACACTTCGAGAGCGTCAGGCCAGGGGCGCGAGGCTCCCATCGCCAGCATCTGGTTCAGCCGGGTCCCCACTTCCTTGTTTCCATAGAAGCTGCAGCGATGGAGCGGCCCCTTCCAGCCGGCCATGTCGCACGCCGCCTTGTAGAACTGGAACTGGAGGATCCGCGCCAGGAAATAGCGCGCGTAGGGCGTGTTGCCCGGGATGTGGTACTTCGCGCCCGGATCGAAATCCGCTTCGCTGCGGGCGACCGGCGGGGTGATCCCCTGGTACTGGCGCTTCAGGTCGACCCATGCCTGGTTGTAATTGGCCGGGGTGATCGAGCCGTCAAACACGCCCCACCGCCACTTGTCGACGAGGAGGCCGAAGGGAAGGAAGGCCACCTTGTCCATCGCCTGGCGCAGCAGCAGCCCGGTGTCCTTGTCGGCCGAGGGCACCTTCGAGCGATCGAGAAGCCCGATCTGCACCAGATATTCCGGCGTGATGGACAGCGCGATGAAATCGCCGATCGCCTCGTGGAAACCGTCGTTGGCGCCATTGAGATAGAGGAACGACTGCTGGTTGTAGGCGCGCTGGTAATAGTTGTGGCCAAGCTCGTGGTGGAT
>CAZQLI010000278.1:0-2597 GCA_964594145.1 uncultured Sphingomonas sp.
CCGAGCCGGTGCAGGCCGAGACCGCGCCGCCCCGGCCCGACCCCGTCATCCCGCGCCCGGCCGTCGAGCTTGAACCGCGGCCGCTCGACCTCCTGGTGGTCAGCAAGGAAGTCTACGAGGCCTCGGACATTTCAAAGCTCGGGAGCAATGCCCCGGGCTACCGGCGACAGGCCGGCGAGCGGGCGGCAGGCCGAAGCGCCGGCGACAGCGAGCGCGTCGGCACTGCTCCTGACGGCCAGCCGCTCTACGCGGCAGAATGGTACCGTGAGCCGACCGACCAGGAACTCGGCGCCTATCTGCCAAAGACCATGCCCGAGGGCGGCGGCTGGGGCCTGGTCGCCTGCAAGACGGCCGCGCGTTACCGGGTGACCGACTGCGTCGAGCTTGGTAATTCCCCGCCAGGCTCGCACCTTGCCGGCGCGGTCCGCCAGGCTGCCTGGCAGTTTCTCGTCCGACCGCCCCGCGTTGGCGGCAAGCCGATGATCGGCGAATGGGTGAGGATCCGGATCGATTACATGCCTGGGCAAAGGGATCGTCCCCAGTAAGCAACCATTCAAGGAAGCTGGTGAAGGACTCCGTCTACGAAGACGGGGGCGGCGTCGCGTGCAATTTCAATGGAGCTACCTTCCGGGTACAAATCTCATGGACCGATCATTCCTTGCGATCAGGCTCATCATGCAATGCCGTCCCCGACGCCGGCCTGGCCCCGGCGGCGGCGGTGCACAAGGCCCCGGCCGAACGGATCGCCGAGCAGCTTGCGGCGACCTGCCACCAGCAGGCGATGACGACGCCGGCTGGGCAAGGGTCGAGCTTTGAGGGCCCGCCCGGCCAGGGTTGGTGAAATCCCCCAAACTTCGCGCGCCTGACATGGTGCAACGCCCCAACATCCACCCGGACAATCATTAAAAATCGCTCAAATCCGCCATTGGCACGGGCCTTGCTTCTCATTGGGAGCTTAACCGGCCGAACGCCAGCCAAGAGGAACTTATGACCAACAACACCACCCCGCTCCCGCTCCGCAACGACACGCTGCTCGGCGTCTGCGAGGCGATCGGCCAGGACTTCGGCTTCAACCCGCTTTATCTCAGGCTGGCATTCATCGCCCCGCTGTTCCTTGCGCCGACGGCCAGCATCGCCGCCTATCTCGGGCTTGGGGTCATCGTCGCCGCGACCCGCCTTACCGTCCGCGACAAGCCGGCCTCCGAGCAGCTTGTCGAAACGACCGCGACGGTCGTCAGCGAGGAGCAGCTACCCATCGCCGCTTAATCGCTTGCACCGAATCGCGGGCGGCCATCCCGGGATATTGGCCCCTCGGGCTCGCCCAGGGATCCGGTCCGGCCCTATTTTTCCGGGAAAAAGGGCCGGATCGGCCCCGATCGTGCAGCCAGATGTGCCAATTTGAGCCGGTTCTTAACCTCGCTCACCAAAAGATGAAGTCCGCCTAAACCCTGTCTTTACGGAACCGGGATAGAAACGCTGCCTAAGGTTCCTCGCCAGGACCTTACGCAATGAGGAGATGAAGCGGATGGCGATCAACGGGGCACTCGACCGGGCTGGCACCAGCGCTGCAGAAACGCAGCTGGCGCGTGTCGATGCACAGGGCTGCGTCAACCACCCCCATCGCCTCGCGCTGGTGGGGGCGAGCGGCCCGCATGCGAATCGCGATCTCTCCGACTGCATTCACCTGTTCTGCTCCCTTTACGGGCGCTATCCGGGGCTGATCGAGCTGGCGCTCAACAACTGCCCGGCCGGGGCCGTCCGTGACTGGCTGCGCGAGGCCTCGGACGGCTATGAGCGCGAGCGGCTTTACCTCGTTCGCCTGACCGCGGCCGTTGGCCCGCTTCCCTCGACACCGGGAGCGGCGGAGACCGAGGCGACCCTGGTTGGCCAGCGGCACGCGATCGAGACCCTTGCCCGGTCCGAGCGCAAGGGCTGCGCCCTTGGCGCCGCGACCGCGCTGATGGCCGACTGGCCGTCGGTCCGCGAGGTCCTCGACCGCGCTGCCGATCGCATCGGAATGCCAAGGCCGGCCATGACCCTGCCCGAGGTCGATTCGATCATCCGGGTCATCAATGACGGGACCGATGGGCCGGCGAGCGAACGGGCGCTGGCGTTCGGCGGTGAGCAGCTGCTGCTCCAGAACCGCGGACTGTTCGACCTGCTCGAGGCGCGCGCCACGGCGCGAGGCGATTTCTAAGCTGCTTGCGCGACTGCACGCCCGGCCATAGGGCGGCTGCATGCGTTTCGAGGGAACTTCCAGCTATGTCGCGACCGACGACCTCAAGGTCGCGGTCAACGCCGCGGTCAAGCTGCGGCGGCCTTTGCTCGTCAAGGGCGAGCCGGGCACCGGAAAGACGGTGCTTGCCCACGAGATCGCCGTTTCGCTCGGCGCCCCGCTGATCGAGTGGCACGTCAAGTCGACGACCCGGGCCGTCCAGGGACTTTACGAATATGACGCGGTCGCGCGGCTGCGGGACGGGCAGCTAGGCGACGAGCGGGTCCATGACATCAGCAATTACATCAAGCGCGGAAAGTTGTGGGACGCCTTCACCTCGCCGCGGCTCCCGGTGCTGCTGATCGACGAGATCGACAAGGCC
>CAZQLI010000279.1:0-2594 GCA_964594145.1 uncultured Sphingomonas sp.
CTGCATGTCCGACGGAAGGGCGGAGTCAAACGACAAACGACCCTTCGTGACCGGATGAATGAAGCCCAGGTGAGCGGCGTGCAGCGCCTGGCGCCTGAAGTCCAATTGATTGAGCAAATCTCTGTGAACGCTTTTGCCCCGGCCATAGACGGGGTCGCCAAGCAACGGATGCCCAATCGAGGCCATGTGTACCCTTACCTGGTGGGTCCGGCCGGTCTCGAGGCGGCATTCCACCAGCGCGGCGCGATCGAGGATTTCCAGCCGCTTCCAGTGGGTTACGGCCCGCTTTCCCTTGCCGGCGGCAACAATCGCGATCTTCTTGCGATTGACCGGCGACCGGGCGAGCGGAGCATCCACGGTTCCCTGCGCCGTCCTCGGGACATCCGATACGATGGCAAGGTAGCGCCGTTCGATCGAATGGCTCGCGAACTGCTTTGCCAAGCCTTCGTGCGCGCGGTCATGCTTGGCGATTACGAGAAGGCCCGAGGTGTCCTTGTCGATCCGGTGAACGATGCCCGGCCGGGCAACCCCGCCGATCCCGCTCAGGCTGTCGCCGCAATGGTGAAGCAGCGCGTTGACCAGCGTTCCGTCCCGGTTGCCAGCCGCGGGATGGACGACCAGCCCGGCCGGCTTGTCGACGACCAGCAGATGCTCGTCTTCGAAGACGATCGGCAGGGCGATGTCCTGTGGCTCGTTGTGGGCCGGTTCGGGCAGCGGGATAGCGAGCGTGAAACGTTCGTCTCCGCGCACCTTGCTCGCCGGATCGCGGACAGCGACACCGTCACGTACCAGCGCGCCCGATTTGGTGAGGACCTTCAGACGCTCGCGCGACAGGGAAGGGATTGCCGCTGCAAGCGCCCGGTCGAGGCGCCAGCCGGCATGGCTGGAATCCAGCTGGACTTGGACTTCACTATACCCCCCGGTCATCGATGCTGATCTGGGAAGCCGGACGTGCCGTTTCAATGGGTCCGGGCCCTATCCATATGGGTCCGAAACGGGTCCAAGCCTTGCTTCGGGTCATACTCCCGCTATTGATCTTGAAAATGAATGCCGTCGAGCTCGCCAGCCTTCTCTGTTCGCGTCTTTGCCATGACCTCCTGTCGCCGGTCGGCGCACTCAATAATGGCATCGAGCTTCTCGCCGACGAGCAGGATCCCGAGATGCGCGACCGCTGCCTCGAGCTCCTCGCGGAAAGCGCGAGGGCCAGCGCCAACAAGCTCAAATATTTTCGTCTCGCCTTCGGTGCCGGCGGGGGCTTCGGCGAGGAAATCGACACGCGCGAGGCCCGCCTGGCCCTGGAGGGGCTCTACGGGCCCGACAAGCGGATCGAGCTTGGCTGGCTGGTCACCGAGGACAGGCTTCCCAAGGGGGCGGTAAAGCTGCTCCTCAACCTCGCGATGATCGCCGGGGACGCGCTGGTGCGCGGCGGCCGGCTTGACGTCGGCGCCGAGCAGCGCGACGGCTCTCTCGAGATGGTGATCCGGGCCGAGGGAAGCCGGATCCTGCTCGACCCCAAGCTCAGGGAAACGATCGCCAAGGGATCCTCCGACGGCCAGGTCGAGCCGCGCGCGGCCGGCGCCTGGCTGGCCCATGCGCTCGCGGCCGAGGCGGGGGGCACGATCCAGCTCAGCGATCCCTCGGCGGAATTCCTGCTCATCGGGGCGACCATTCCGCGCGCTTGACCAATTCTAGGATAACGAGGCTTTAACTCCTTGCCGGCATAGAGGGCCAATTATTTTACAGCGCGTGAGGCCCTGCCGCGATGGATGACCTGATTGCCGACTTCGTGGCGGAATGCCGGGAAATGCTCGAAGCCCTCGGCGGCGAAATCGTCGCCTGGGAAGCAAATCCCGACGACCGCCCCCGGCTCGATTCCATTTTCCGCTTCGTTCACACGGTAAAGGGCAACTGCGGCTTCTTCGACTTTCCGCGGCTCGAGGCGCTGAGCCATGCGGCCGAAGACGCGCTTGCCGATTGCCGGTCGGGAAGGCGGGTAGCCGACGGGGCGCTGGTCAGCGCCGTTCTCGCGATCATCGATCGCATTGGCGAGATGATCGCGACGATCGAGGCCGGCGATGAGCTTCCCTCGGGTGACGATGGCGATCTCATCGCGGCGCTGTCGCCTGGCGCCGAAACCCCGGTCCACCTGGTGGCGGCAACTGCCAATGACGCTGCCGGCAAGGGCGCCACCTCGGCGCCGCGGACGATCCGCCTCTCGGTCGAGCTTCTCGACCGGGTCATGTCCGGCGTGTCGGACATGGTGCTTGCAAGGAACGAGCTTGCCCGGCGGCTTCGCGAGGCACCGGGCGACGTCGAGGTCGACGGGGCCTTCGAGCGCCTGTCGGGGATCATCGCCGAGATGCGCGACGCGATCACCCGCACGAGGATGCAGCGGATAGAAAATCTCTTCGTCGCCCTGCCGCGAATGGTCCGGGACCTCTCGGCCGAGCTTGGCAAGCAGGTGATGGTCGATATCGACGGTGGTGACGTCGAGCTCGATCGCGAGATGATCGAGATGATCCGCGATCCGCTGACCCATATCATCCGCAACGCGGTCGATCACGGGATCGAGACCCCGGCGGAGCGGCTGAAGG
>CAZQLI010000280.1:0-2585 GCA_964594145.1 uncultured Sphingomonas sp.
AGCGCGAGGCGAACTGGACCGGGGCGTCGCCCGACACGTGGCGGACGAAGCAGTCACGGCCGGCGCTCTTCAGCGACTCGCAAAGCTCGATCGCCTGGCGCTCGGTGTCGAAACCGCGGACCGACAGCCGGTAGACGGTGCCCTTGGCGCCGCTGAACCGGGCCGTCACCGGCGTGAAGTCATTGAGCCGGTCATATTTGCCGGAAACCTTGTCCCATGCGACCGCGATCCGCTCGCGCGACGAATAGGCGCCAAGCTGGACAACCACTCCGGCCTTGGCGCTTTCCTTCACCGGGCGCGCGGCCGAGGCCTTGCGCACCGGCTCCGCCAGGCGGACCGCGGCCGGCGACAGCGCCGGACGGGCGTCCGCGAGCCGGACCGGCTCGGGCTGTTCCGCGGAAGCCAAGTGAACCGCCGGGAGCGGCTGGGCCGGGCTTTCCGTGAGCGCAATGCCTTGGGTGGCCGGAGCGGCAGGTGCCGGCACGGGCTCCACAGGGACCATTTCGGCGACCTGCGGTTCGACCGCTGGAGCCTCGACGACCGGCACAGGTGCGACAGGCACGCCTGGCCCCGCTTCTGCAAGGCGCTCGGCCCCGTGCGGGTGAAGCGCAAGGCGGACCGGCTGGCCAGGATCGCCCGCCACCGGCTGGACGCCGATGAACGCTGCGACCTGGTCCGAAGGCTTGCCCGGCTGGGCAAGCTCCATCCACTGCTGGATCCGGGCATCGACCTGGTCGGCAGGAAGGTCCTGCGCCGCAACGGTCCGGGCCTGCAGCCAGTCACCGGCAAAGGCATGCGCAAGCGCAAGGTTCTGCCGGGTGCGGGCATCGGCGACGCGCGAACGCGCCGCCTCATCGAGAAGAAGGACGGCCGATTGGGGATCGCCGGCGAGCGCCAGCGCGAGCCCGGCGTCGGCGGGATCGAGGATCTGCCGTGCCTCGGCAAGGAGCAGCCTCGCCTGGTCCTTCTTGCCCTGGGCAATCTGTACGAGGGCAAGCTTCAGGACCAGCTGCGGCTGGCTCGGCATCAGGCTGAGCGAATCGGTGTAAGCGGCCTCGGCCGAGGAAAAGCGGCCTGCAGCAAGATAGCAGTTGCCAAGGAGCGCACGGAAACCGGCATCGCGCGGGCTTCCCTCCACGGCGCGCTCGGCAAGCGGGATCGCGCCGGCAACATCGTTCTGGGCGAGCGCCAGCTGGGCGCGGGTGGCAAGGGCAATATTGGAAGTGTCGACCTTGGTGCCGAAGATGGACGCGCTTTTCGGCCGGTTCCCGGGACCTGCGCAGCCGGCGGCAAGCGCGATCAGCGAAACGGCGGTGAGTGCTTTCGCCAAATTGTTCGACTTGGTCATGGCACTTCCTCCTTGTTCTGGTGCCTCAGGCGCTCTTGCGCGGCGCCCGTTCAGCCATCGAATCGAGTTCCGGCATCCTGGCCAGCAGCTCGTCCAGCGCGTCGGTCACCAGCTGCTGGGCCGAGCGGCCGGTAACCGCGCAGGCAAGTCTCAGCTTGAGGTGACGCGGCGGATCGAGACGAAGCGTGAATGCCGCCTTGGCCTTGCTTCCAGGAGCAGCCCTCGGCGCACGCACCTTGGCGCGGGCACGGGCCGGCACCTTGGCGGCGATGACCGCCACCGGCGCAGGCTCGGGCTCCGGCATCCTCGCGACCACCGGCTCGTCCGCGGCAGCCTCGACCGCCTCGAGCGGACCTTCTGCCTCGGGATCGTAGAGCTCGGCCGTCTCGTCGATATATTCGCCGTTCTCGTCCTCGCCTTCCTCGTCGCCGGAAGCGAAGCGACTTTCGATTTCCGCCTGCTGGTCATGGACCGGCGAGGCGATCGGGGTCAGCGCCGAGAGCGGGTTGCGAAGCGGCTGGCCCGGCAATTCCTCGCCGAACGCGTCATGCTCGTCGTCGCGGACCGGGGTCACCGCCGGCTTCGGCGGCTCGAAACCCATGTCGTTCCAGCCAAGATCTTCAAGATTTGCACCGACCTGGCCGAAGCCCTGCGGACGCATGGCCGGCCTGGCCGCGCCCTTGCGGGCCAGGAGGCCCGAGGAAAGCGACGCGAATGCCTTAGGTTCACCCATCGCGGCCACTCCTTACTGGCCCACCACGCGGCGGCCGAAGCCACCGACGGGACGCGGGCTTGCCACACCGATGCCCGGCGCCTGGTTGGGCGCTGCAAAGACGGTGCGGCGGAAATTCTTTTCGAGCCGGTCGGAAATATAGTCCCAAAGCTCGGTCACCTCGCGGGCCGAGCGACCATTGGGATCGACTTCCATGACCGTGCGGCCATCGATCATCGACGCCGCGAAATCGGTGCGGTGATGGAGGGTGACCGGGGCAACGGTGCCGTGCTGCGAGAGCGCCACCGCGGCTTCGTAAGTGATCTTGGCCTTGGGCGTCGCGGCATTGACCACGAAGATCAGCGGCTTTCCGGCCCGGTCGCAAAGGTCGACCGTCGCGCCGACGGCGCGAAGGTCGTGCGGGCTCGGCCTGGTCGGGATGACGATGAGCTCGGCCACCGCGATGACCGACTGGATCGCCATGGTGATCGCCGGCGGCGTGTCGATGACCGCCAGTCGGAAGCC
>CAZQLI010000281.1:0-2570 GCA_964594145.1 uncultured Sphingomonas sp.
CCATAGCCGACGATCTCGGTCGGGCAGACGAAGGTGAAATCCTTCGGCCAGTAGAAGAGAATCTTCCACTTTCCGTTGGTTTCTCCAAGATCGAGCGTCTCGCCTGCCGGCAGCGCGGACGTGCCCTGCTGGACAGGAACGGTCAGACCCGGAAGCTTGTCACCAACAGTCAGCATTTGATTCTCCTTTGAATTTTAAAACGAAACTATTTCCTCGGGCCTCCATCTATGGCGCTGGCTTCAATCGTTCAAGTCTATTATACCCGGTTTCCTGATTGGAAATTTCGATAACTATGACCGTCCATCCGCCGACCATCAAGCAGCTCCAATATCTGGTCGCGCTGCGCGAGCATGGCCATTTCGGAAAGGCCGCCGACGCCTGTTTCGTGACCCAGTCGACGCTGTCCGCGGGGCTTCGCGAACTGGAGACGCTGCTTGGAGTGACGCTGGTCGAGCGGACCCGCCGAATCGTCCGCTTCACTTCCCTTGGCGAGAAGGTCGCGGACAAGGCGGTGAAGGTGCTGCGCGAGGCCGAGGAGCTTGCCGAGCTGGCAAGGGCCGAGGGCCAGCCGCTCCACGGCGAGCTGCGCATGGGCGTTATCCCGACCATCGCGCCATTCCTGCTCCCGGCGATGCTCCCGCGGCTTCGCCAGCAATGGCCGAAGCTCAAGCTCTACCTGAGGGAGGAGACCAGCCAGTCGGCCTGCGAGGCGCTCCACCGCGGCCAGCTCGATTGCGTGCTGCTCGCCCTCCCGTTCAACTGCGGAGAGGTGGACAGCGAGCCCCTGTTCGAGGACCGGCTTTACGTCGCCTATCCGAGCGGCGAGGCGCCGCGGGGCGAGATGGTCGACGTCGCGACCATCGACGAGGGAAGGCTGCTGCTCCTCGAGGACGGCCATTGCCTCAAGGACCATGCCCTTTCCGCCTGCAACCGGCCCGAGCTTCGGGCCCATGCGGCGATGATGGGAACCTCCCTCCACACGCTGGTCCAGATGGTCGACAATGGCCTTGGAGTGACCTTCATCCCGGCGATGGCGATCGAGGCCGGAATCCTCGAGGGAACCGAGGTGGACGCCAAGCCGCTGCCCTCGGAAAGCGGCTTTCGGCGGGTGGCGCTTATCTGGCGGCGATCGAGCCCGCGCGACAGCGAGTTCAGGATGCTTGCCGAGAGCCTGAGGTCGATCGCCCGCCTGGTTATTCCAGCCCGAGCAGCCAGCGCCTGAGCTCGACCGCCCGGATCCTGGCGCCGGGCATGCTGTCGTTGAGTTCCAGGCGGTGGCGCATGATCCACTGCAGGCAGCTCAGCTGGCTGCTGAAGGCCGACAGCTGGCTATTGCTCGCCTTCATCGTACGGCGATCGACCAGGAGCCGTGCACCGCAGCGGCACCCGGGGGCCCCTGCCCAGTCACGATGCGGCGCGACGACCGAGGCAACCCAGTAGCTTTTCCGGGGGTCGAGCCGGTCAACCTTGCAGCGGTGCATCTTTCCTCCGCTCCCGCATGGCCGCCGCGGCAGGCAAGGATCTGCCGCGGCGGCGGAGGTGATCAGTCCACGCCCACCGATTCCAGCTTAGCGGCGGAGCGCTGGGTCGAGCGTCCACGCTCTTTCGCGACCAGGTCGAAACGATCGGCATTCATGACCTTGGTCCAGGCGCGGATGAACTCGTCGACGAACAGTTCGCCGGCGTCCTTCGAAGCATAGACCTCGGAGAGTGCCCTGAGCTGCGCGTTGGAGCCGAACACGAGGTCGGTCCTGGTCGCGGTCCATTTCTGCTCGTCGGTCTTGCGGCAGGTGCCAACGAAGGTCTCGTCGCCTTCATCGTCGACCTGCTTCCAGGCCGTTCCCATGTCGAGCAGATTGACGAAGAAATCGTTGGTGAGCTGTCCGACCCGGTCGGTGAACACGCCGTGCCTGCTTCCCTTGCTGTTTGCGCCGAGCACTCTCAGCCCGCCGACCAGCACGGTCATTTCCGGGGCAGTGAGCCCGAGCAGCTGGGCGCGGTCGATAAGCAGTTCTTCCGTCGGGACGCTGAACCGTACCTGCAGATAGTTGCGGAAACCATCGGCGCGGGGTTCGAGCGCCTCGAAGCTCTCGGCGTCGGTCTGCTCCTCGCTAGCATCGCCCCGTCCGCCGAGGAAAGGCACGGTGACGTCGTAGCCAGCGTCCCTCGCGGCCTTTTCGACCGCGGCCGTGCCGCCGAGGACGATCGCGTCGGCAAGCGAGACGCTTCCTCTCAGCTCGTCGAGCCTCGAGAGCACCCTTGCAAGCTCCTCGGGGTCATTGACGTCCCAGTCCTTCTGCGGTGAGAAGCGGATCCGGGCGCCATTGGCCCCGCCGCGGTGATCGGACTTGCGATAGGTCGCCGCCGAGGCCCAGGCCGTCCTCACCAGCTCGCCGACCGTCAGCCCGCTGGCGAGTATCTTCGCCTTGAGGTCGGCGACCTCGCTGTCGCTTGGAACGCGCCCCTCGGGGACCGGGTCCTGCCAGAGGAGATCCTCGTCCGGCACTTCCGGCCCGAGGTATCGCGCCTTCGGCCCCATGTCGCGGTGGGTCAGCTTGAACCAGGCCCTC
>CAZQLI010000282.1:0-2542 GCA_964594145.1 uncultured Sphingomonas sp.
ATCGAGCCCCAGGCGCTGGCGCAGCAGGCGAAGCTCATGGAGGATTATGGAGCGCACTGCGTCTACGTGACCGACAGCGGCGGCGCGCTCACGATGGACGGCTATGCGGCTCGGCTCCAGGCCTATGACCGGGTGCTGAAGCCCGGGACGCAGCGCGGGGTCCACGCCCATCATAATCTAAGCCTGGGCGTCGCCAATTCGATCGTCGCAGTCCAGAACGGCGCGATTCGCGTCGACGCCTCGCTGGCTGGGATGGGCGCGGGCGCAGGCAATGCGCCGCTCGAAGTCTTCATCGCCGCGGCCGATGTTCATGGATGGAAGCATGGGTGCGACCTCTATGCGCTGATGGACGCGGCCGAGGATCTCGTCCGGCCGCTCCAGGACCGCCCGGTCCGGGTTGACCGCGAAACGCTGACGCTCGGCTATGCCGGGGTCTATTCCTCCTTCCTCCGCCATGCCGAGAAAGCTGCAGAAGAGTATGGCCTCGACACCCGCACCATCCTTGTCGAGCTCGGCCGTCGCAAGATGGTCGGCGGCCAGGAAGACATGATCGTCGATGTTGCCCTCGACCTGGCCCAGGCGCAGTGAACTAATCTCGGTGCCCACTTTTGTCGTTCCGTGGGGCACCACCTTCTGCGTTGTACGTTCCCGACCCATCGGCAACGGAAGGTTCCGGCGACATAGGCTCAAAATGGCCGTAACGTGCCCGTGTTGACGCGAAGCCGCTCGAAAAATCCGCTCATGGCCTTTGGATCAGACGTTCCCAACCCGGGCTGGAAAACGGGGGCTTGCCGGCAACGGGTGGCAGGGCTGCGCCGAGCGTTCTAGGTTGCCCGAACGGATTGCAGATATCGCTTGAGGAACCCCCTATGCCCCGAAGCAGCCCGGCCAAGCTTGAGGTGCGCGTCGCCAGCCGTGAGGACGTCCCCGGCATCCTGGCGCTGATTGGCCGCATCTATCCTGATGCGGAGAATTACAGCGCAGGGCAGATCCTCGGCCAGATCAACAACTTCCCCGAAGGACAGTTCGTCGCAGTTCTGGAAGGCGAAATCATCGGCTATTGCGCGTCGTCGCGCATCGACGAAGAGGTCGCGATGGCTCCCCACGACTGGGGAACGATCAGCGGCAATGGTTACGGCAGCCGTCACGATTCCACCGGGGATTGGCTCTACGGCATAGAGATGGCGGTCGATGCGCGCCAACGGGGCCTCAGGATCGGCAAGCGTCTCTACGAGGCGCGCCGGGCGCTCGCCGAACGCCTTGAGTTACGAGGCATCGTGTTCGGCGGCCGGATGCCCGGTTACGCCCGGGCACGCTCCAAGGTCGAGGGCCCGGAAGAATATCTGAAACTGGTCCAGGAAGGGAAGCTGCGCGATACCGTCATCGGGTTCCAGCTCGCCAATGGTTTCGCGCCGATCGGCGTCCTCAAGGACTATCTGCCCCGCGACAAAGCATCAGGCGGGTTCGCCGCGCATATGGTATGGCGCAATCCCTATGTTGATCCGGATGAGCCTCCGGCCTTTCGTGTTCCACGCGGCGTCGAGAGCGTAAGGCTGGCGACAGTCCAGTTCCAGGCACGGAAGGTCAGGGATTTCGACGAGTTCGTGCAGAACGTGGAATATTTCGTCGACGTGGCGGCCGATTATCGCGCCGATTTCGTTGTTTTTCCCGAGCTGTTCACAATGTCCCTGCTCTCGTTCGAAACCGATGCGCTTTCGCCAATGGCCGCAATCGACCGGATGACCGAGCATCGCACGCCGATCGTGACCGAGCTTTCGCGCATGGCGTTGCGCTACAACATCAATATTGTTGGCGGATCCCACCCCACCCGCACCGACAACGAAACCATCCAGAACGTCGCCTATGTCTGTCTGCGCGATGGCTCGGTCCACGCCCGGGAAAAGGTCCACCCCACGCCCAACGAATCCTATTGGTGGAAGATCAAGGGCGGGAACTCGGTCGACGTCATCCAGACGGACATGGGCCCGGTGGGCGTACTCATCTGCTATGACAGCGAGTTTCCCGAGCTGGCACGGCGCCTTGTCGATGAAGGTGCCAGGATCATCTTCGTCCCGTTCTGCACCGATAGCCGCCAGGGCTATATGCGGGTGCGTTACTGTGCGCAGGCGCGCGCAATCGAGAACCAGTGCTTCGTCGTCCTCTCCGGCAATGTCGGCAATCTCCCGGGCGTCGACAATATGGACATCCAATATGCCCAGTCCTGCATCCTCACGCCGTGCGACTTCCCGTTCGCCCGCGACGGAATAGCCGCGGAAGCAAGTGAGAATATCGAGACGCTCACGATTGCCGACGTGAACCTCGCCGACCTCACATGGGCCCGCGCGGAAGGTACCGTCCGCAACCTCGCCGATCGCCGCTTTGACCTATATCGGGTCGACTGGAAGCATAATCCGAGGAACGATCGGCATGCGCCGCAAGGCCGGCCTTCCGGGTCGCGGGCTCCGGGAGGTGGCTGAGCCAAGCAGAGCGCCGCCGAACCGCTAATTGCAGGACCAGGGACTCAAAATGCCCTGGAAACGCC
>CAZQLI010000283.1:0-2541 GCA_964594145.1 uncultured Sphingomonas sp.
GGCAAGGCGCCGCCCATGAGCATCGCCGCCCTCATTGTAGCCGCCGGGAGCGGGAGCCGGATGGGCGGGGACCTCCCCAAGCAGTTCCGCCTGATCGGCGGACTTCCGGTGCTCGCCCATGCGGTCGATTCCTTCGCCTCCCACCCGGCGATCGCAAGGGTGCGGGTCGTCATCGCCGAGGGCCAGGAAGAGCTTGCGCTCGAGGCGCTCGGAAGCCGGGACGTCGGCCAGCTGATCGCGGGCGGGCGGGAGCGCTCGGACAGCGTCCGTGCCGGCCTTGCGGCGCTCGACGACGAGATTGTCCTTGTCCATGATGCTGCCCGGCCATTTTGCTCGAATGACGTCATCGACCGGCTCCTTGCCGCCCTCGAACATCGCGACGGGGCGGTGCCGGTCCTTGCCGTTGCGGACACGATCGCCCGGGCCAACGGCGAGCTTGGCGAGCCGGTTGACCGAGCGGGCCTGGTTCGGGTCCAGACCCCGCAGGCCTTCCGGCGCTCGCTGCTGGTCGAGGCCTATGACCAATGGACCGGTCCGGTGCCGACCGACGAATCGACGGTGATGCGCGCCGCCGGCCACGAGGTGGCAACCGTCGAAGGGGACATGATGCTTGAAAAGCTGACGACGGCGGCCGACTGGCGCCGCGCCGAGGCCTTGCTCAACAGCTCGCTGGTCCCTCGTACCGGCCAGGGGTTCGACGTCCACGCCTTTTCCGGCGAGGGACCGCTGATGATGGGCGGGGTTCCGATCGACCATGACCGGGGCCTTGCTGGCCACAGCGACGCGGACGTCGTGCTCCACTCGCTTACCGATGCCCTGCTCGGCGCGGCCGGTCTCGGTGATATCGGGCAGCATTTTCCGCCATCCGACAAGAAATGGGAAAATGCCGACAGCAGCATCTTTCTTGCCCAAGCGGCACGCCTCGTGCGCGAGGCTGGAGGGATCATCGATTTCGTCGACTGCACCGTCATCTGCGAAGCCCCGAGGATCGGCCCGCACCGCGATGCCATGCGTTCCCGGATCGCCGAGATCCTGGGGCTTCCGGTGTCGGCGGTGAGCATCAAGGCGACCACCACCGAGCGACTTGGCTTTGCCGGCAGGCGCGAAGGGATAGCAGCGCAGGCGCTCGCCAATATCCGGATGCCCGCCGCGCGCTTGTAGCCCCGGCCGACCCGGCCTAGATTTCCAGCTGCCCAAGGAGGACCAATGGGTAAGTTCGCAGCCCAAGCCAGCCTGTTGCCCTCGGTCATGATGGCGAGGAGCAAGGCCCAATCCACCAACGGGCCTTCCCGCACGAGGCGGGGGGCATGAGCATCGAACGCGACTTTCTGCTACCCGAGGACCTCGTGGCCAAGGCGCGCGAAGTGGTCGAGGCCAATCGCAAGGCCGGGCGCAGGGTAGCAGTCGCCGAGAGCTGCACCGGCGGGCTGGTGAGCGCGGCGCTTACCGAGATCGCCGGATCATCGCAGATGTTCGAGGCGGGTTATGTCACCTATTCGAACGACGCCAAGATGGCCGAGCTCAATGTTTGCGTCGACGTGGTCGAAACATTCGGGGCGGTGAGCGTCGCAACGGCCTGGGCAATGGCCCAGGGGGCTCTCGAGGCCTCGGGCGCCGACGTCGCGGTTGCAATCACCGGCATCGCCGGCCCCGACGGCGGGACCGAACAGAAACCGGTCGGGACCGTGGTGTTCGCTCGGGCCGAGCGGGTTGCCGGACCTGACAAGATCGTCGCCGACCAGCATTTGTTCGATGCCAGCACCGGCCGTTCGGGAATCCGCCGTCAGGCGGCGCTCTGCGCGCTCGAATTGCTGATGCCGTAAAGCTCCTCGGCGCGCTTTTCGAACGCGCCGGTCATTCGCCGGAGCGCGCGGTCGAACATCTGGCCCGCGAGGCTCTCGAAGATCCGCGACCTGAAGGCGAAATCCACCGAGAAATAGACGTTGGTCCCGCCCTCGGGTGCGGGATCGAAGCGCCATTCATTCTTCAGATATTTGAGCGGCCCCTCGATATAATCGACGCAGATGTGCACCGGGCGCTCCTTGGTCACCCGGCTGGTGAACCGCTCCTTGAACGCGTTGAAGCCGACGATGAGGTCGGCCACCATCTCGTTTTCGGTGTCGGACCGGATGCGCACTGCGCTGACCCAGGGCAGGAACTCGTCATAGCTGCCGACGTCTGCGACGAGATCGAACAGCTGGTCGGGCGTATAGGGAAAGTGACGGGTCTCGCTGTGCCGAGGCATCAGTCAGGCAGACCCCCTGCCCTCGCCAGCTGCGCCTGCCGCGCTTGCTGCATCCGCTTGAAGTCGTCGCCCGCGTGATAGCTGGAGCGGGTTAGCGGCGAGGCCGCGACGAGCAGGAAGCCCTTGGCGCGGGCGATCGAGGCATAGGCCTTGAACGCGTCGGGCGTCACGAATTCCTCGACCTTCGCATGCCTGGGCGTCGGCTGGAGATATTGGCCCATCGTCAGGAAATCGACGCCGGCACTGCGCATGTCGTCCATGACCTGGTGGACCTCGAGCCGCTGTTCGCCGAGACC
>CAZQLI010000284.1:0-2529 GCA_964594145.1 uncultured Sphingomonas sp.
CCGGATGCTGCGCGTCCGCGGGCGCGAGGAGACTCTGATCCTCGGTTCCGACACGTTGAAGCCGATGATCCGCGAGCTTCTGCCAGACGCCGAGATCGTCAGCCGCCCCCGGTTCTCCACCTTGCACTATTCCGGGAGCGTCAAGCTGTCGCGGCTGCCGCCGCGTTCCGCCGTCGTCGCTTTTTCCGCGGAGCAGGTTTACGCGCTCGCCGAGGCGCTTCGCCGGTTCCGCGGCGGCGCCGCCGTGGTCATGGGCGCGCTGTCACCCGCGACCCGCAACGCGCCGGTGGCGATGTTCCAGCGCGGCGAGGTCGATTATCTCGTCGCCACCGACGCCATCGGCATGGGCCTCAACATGGACGTCACCCATGTCGCCTTCGCCGGCCTCGAGAAGTTCGACGGGCGGCGAGACCGCCGCCTCACCATCGCCGAGATGGCCCAGATCGCCGGGCGAGCCGGCCGCCACCAGCGCGATGGCACTTTCGGGACGCTCGGGCTCGGCGGCGAGAGCGGCCCTAGCCTGTCCGATGAAGAGATTAACGCGATCGAGGAGCATCGCTTCCGGCCACTGGACCATCTCTACTGGCGAAGCGCCGAGCTCGACTTCACCACCGTCACCGACCTGATCTCCAGCCTGGAGGCGAGGAGCGAGGACCCGCTTCTGAAGCCAGCGCCGCTGGCAATCGACCTCGCGGTCCTGAAGCTGATCGCCGAGGACCCGGCGATCGCTGCGACCAGGGGCGTCAAGGCGCGCAAGCTCTGGGCCGTCTGCGGCCTCCCCGATTTCCGGAAAGTGGGACCAATGCACCATGCCCGGATGGTGCGAAGGCTGTTCAGCTATATCGGCGAGGGCGGCCATGTCCCTCACGAGTGGTTCGCGGCCGAGGTCGCCAGGCTCGATAATGTCGCGGGCGATATCGAGGCGCTCGCCGACCGCCTGGCTGGCGTGCGCAGCTGGGCCTAGTTCGCCCAGCGCTCCGCCGTGCTGGCCGATCCCGCCAAATGGGCCGAGCGGACCCGGGCGGTCGAGGCGCGGCTGTCCGACGCGCTCCACGAGCGGCTGACCCAGCGGTTCGTCGACCGCCGCACCGCCGTCCTCGTCCGCGATATCGGCGCCCGCGGAGCAGATGCGCTTCCAGTGACGGTCGCAGCCGACGGCGAGGTCAGCGTCGGGCCCGAGCCCATCGGCCATCTCGCCGGCTTCGAGTTCAGGGTCGACCCTACCGCGCGACTTGCCGACAAGCGGCTCCTCCTCGCCGCTGCAGAGCGGCGGCTCGGCGAGGAGCTCGACCGTCGCGCAGCAAAGCTCTGCGACGCGCCGGACACCGAGTTTCGGCTGGTGGAAGAAGCCGGCGGGCTCGCAATCGGCTGGGACGGCCATGTCCTTGCCCGGCTTGCGCCGGGTCGATCATTGCTCGAACCGGCAGTTCGCACCACGCGGCCGCTCGACCGCCTCTCGGTGGAACGTCGCGCAAGGCTTCGCGCGCGGATGGAGCGGTGGATCGAGGCCCAGATCAACCGGCACCTCCAGGCCCTTCGGGCGCTCGCCAATACGGCCGCCGACAAGGCAATGACCCCCGGCATCCGGGCGCTTGCTGCCATGCTGGTCGATGCCGGCGGCCATCTTCCGCGCCGGGCCATAGCCGCACAGATCTCGGCATTGAGCAAGGAAGACCGCCATTCGCTCCACCGGCTTCGGGTCCGCCTGGGAGCGCTCGACGTCTATATCCAGTCGCTTCTGAAGCCCGCAGCCCAGCAGTGGCGGGCTGCGCTCCTCAGCATCCGCTCAAACCAGCCGATGCCGCGGCTTCCGCAGCCGTCGGCAGCAATTCTCGACGGCAGTGCCGACCCGAGGGGAGCGGCGCTCGCCTTCCGCCGCCTCGGAAACGAGTGGCTCCGGATCGACCTTGCCGACCGTCTTGCGGCCCACGCCCATCATGTTCGCCAGCATGGCGGCGATGACCCGGTGGACCAGGGGCTTGCCACCAGCCTTGGCCTCGACGAGGCAGCAGTTCGCCACCTGATGGCCGAGGTCGGGTTCGTTCCTTCCGGAGAGGCCTGGGCATGGCGCGGCCATCGCCGGCCCAGGCGCAGGACCCAGCGGGCACCGCGCCCTGAAAATGCCTTCGCCGTACTGGCTGGCCTCAAGCGCTGAAGGGCCGATGCGGCTTGATCGCTTCTTCTTTTTCATAAGGCTGGTGAAGAGCCGGACCCTTGCCCAGGGGCTGATCGAGGCCGGCCATGTCCGGGTCGATGGACGGCGCGTCGCCAAGAGCAGCGAGGAGATAGGCGTGGGATCGGTGATCGCTCTTCCGCTCCATGGCAAGGTGCGGGTGCTCAAAGTCCTCGCGCTTCCAAGCCGCCGGGGCCCGGCAAGCGAGGCCCGGACCTGCTACGAGGAGCTGGGCGAAGCAGGCGGAACTGCAAACGTCTCGCATCAAGGCCCTGCCGATTGACGGGAGAACGCGAGCGACCTAGCGACGGCATCAAGAGAGGGAGCTTTTCGCCATGACCTATGTCGTCACCGAT
>CAZQLI010000285.1:0-2511 GCA_964594145.1 uncultured Sphingomonas sp.
GTTCCGCCGCCATCTGTTGCCTTCCCTGACGCGCGGGACTAGGGCCCCGTGAAACGCGTACTTGCGGAGCTGCAGCGGGACATGACTGGAATTTCGCGCGCTGAAGCGTCGAACATCGACGCGCTCAAACATGCGCTTGTTGGCAATGCATTGGCCGGGGAGCTCGAGGGCTTCACTACCGCCGAAAAGGACGAGGCGGCGCGATTCATCGCTTCCGTCGCCCGTAAGCGCAAGAAGGGCGAGGTAGCCATCTGCCTCGAATCAACCGGCGGTGAAGCCGGGCGCCGCCGGATGCGGCTTGGCATTATCAACGACGACATGCCCTTCCTGGTGGACTCCGTGTCCAATGCCATCGCCGGGCGGCACCTCACCATCCATCGGCTGTTTCACCCGGTGGTTTGCGTCGACCGTGACCAGAATGGTGTCCTCCTGGAACTCGGGCCGCTGTGCAATGAGAAGGATCGGCGCGAGTCGATGATGTACATCGAGCTCGACCGCGCCGACGCGCGCGGGCGCCGCGAGCTGGTGGAGGACCTCCACGCCGTGCTCGCCGACGTGAAGGCCGCGGTTCGCGACTGGCCGGCGATGCAGGCGCAGATGCGCAGCGATGCTGCCAAGATCGAGGACGAGGAGGGCAGCGCTCTGCTCAACTGGTTCGCGGACGGCGCGCTGACCCTGCTGGGATATCATGTCGAACGCCCGGGCGAAGATCCGACCGATGCGCTCGGCATCTTCTCGATACCTGGCGCTCCGACCGACAGGGGCGGCTCGGTGGGCGCGATCCGTTATTTCGAATCCGGCGGGGCGGTCCCGCTGATGGCCAAGGCGGAACGCAAGTCGACGGTTCATCGGCGCGTGCCGCTCGACCTCATCGTCGTTCCCATCCGCGAGAATGGCAAGGTCACCGGCATCGGGGTTCACGCCGGTCTTTGGACCAGCCAGGCGCTGATCCTGCCGACCGAGGAAGTCCCGCTTCTTCGCCGCAGGTTGCTCGAACTGGACAAGCAGTTCGGGTTCGACCCCCAGGGTCATAGTGGCAAGGCATTGCGCCACGCAGTCTCTTCCATGCCGCGCGACCTTCTCGTCAATCTCAGTGCCGAGACGAGCCGCGACCTGATCTGCATGGCGATGTCGCTGGCCGACAGGCCGCGGCCGGCGATTCTCCTGCTTCGGAGCATTCTCAAGGGTCACCTGTTCGCGTTCGTCTGGCTTCCGCGCGACGAGCTCAACACCGGGCGCCGACTCGCGATCGCCGAGCTTCTCGAACAGGAAACCGGGCGGAAAGTGACCAGCTGGTCCGTCGAGCTCGGCGAGGGCGACCTTGCACTGCTGCGCTACACGCTGGACATCGAAGCCGATGACCCGACCCCCGATGCCGAAAAGCTCAACCGGCGCCTCGATGCCATGGTGCGAGGCTGGCGGCCCAGCGTCGAGGAGGCGCTGATCGAGGCGGTGGGAGCCGGGCGGGCAACCCGCCTTACCCTGACCTATGCGGGCTGCTTCCCCGACTATTACCGCAACCGCACGACGCCCGAAGAAGGCGCGCGGGACATCCTGCGGCTGAGCCGGCTCGACGGCGACGACGAGCGGGACACGCGCTTCTATCGCGAAATCGAGGATGGCGAAGAGCGGCTCCGGGTGAAGATCTACCGCCGTGGCGGCCTGATTCCCCTATCCGACGCCGTTCCGGTCCTCGAGAACTTCGGGTTCCGGGTGCTCGCGGAATTCGCCACCGAGCTGGAGGGCGAGACCAGCGGACATATCCACGACTGCCTGCTTGAACTGGCCGATGGAGTCTCGATCGACAGCATCCTCGAACGGTCGGCCGTTATCGAACGGGCCATCGCCGACGTCTTGAGCGGCAAGGCCGAAAATGACGCGTTCAACCAGCTCGTGCTCTATGCGGGCCTCGACCCGCGGCCGGTGGTCTGGATCCGGGCCTGGTTCCGCTACATGCGCCAGACCGGCGTCGCCTTCGGCGTCGGCACCGTCGTCGATGCGCTTCGCCGCGCGCCGAAGGCCGCCGAAGCGCTGGTCGGCCTGTTCGCCGCGACGCACGACCCCCGGGCTTCGACCGGCCGCGATGCCAGGGTCAAGGAGGCAGCAGCAGCCTTCGACGCGGCGCTCGCCAAGGTGCGCGGGATCGACGATGACCGCATTATCCGCCAGATGCACGCGGTGGTCAGGGCAACGCTCCGGACCAATGCCTTTGCACCGCAGGCGGCCGAGGCGCTGGCATTCAAGATTGATTCCAAGAGCGTTCCGGGCCTTCCGGCCCCCGTGCCCTACCGTGAGATCTGGGTTTACAGCCCAAGGGTGGAAGGCATCCATCTGCGCGGCGGCCCGATCGCCCGTGGCGGCCTTCGCTGGTCGGACCGGCGCGATGATTTCAGGACCGAAATCCTCGGCCTCATGAAGGCGCAGCAGGTCAAGAACGCGGTCATCGTCCCGACCGGCGCCAAGGGCGGCTTTTACGCCAAGCAGCTGCCCAACCCGGCGGCCGACCGCGAC